>NZ_JBMOVV010000004.1:0-274318 GCF_049472135.1 Arcobacter pernae | reverse complement strand
AATTAAAAAGGTAGAAAATGAGCTACATATCAAGCGCATCATTAAAAGAGGCAGATAAAGAGATATTTGATATCGTTGAGCAAGAGTTAGAAAGACAAACAACACATTTAGAAATGATTGCATCAGAGAACTTTACTTCTCCAGCAGTTATGGAAACAATGGGTTCTGTTTTTACAAACAAATATGCAGAAGGTTACCCTTATAAAAGATATTATGGTGGATGTGAATTTGCTGATGCTGCTGAGCAATTAGCAATTGACAGAGCTTGTGAAATCTTTGGATGTAACTATGCTAACGTTCAACCTCACTCAGGTTCTCAAGCAAATGGTGCAGTTTATGCTGCATTATTAAAAGCTGGTGATAAAATCTTAGGTATGGATTTATCTCATGGTGGTCACTTAACTCACGGTTCTAAACCATCATTCTCAGGTAAAAACTACCAAGCATTCTACTACGGTGTTGAATTAGATGGTAGAATTAACTATGATAAAGTAATGGAAATTGCTAAAATTACTCAACCAAAAATCATTGTATGTGGAGCTTCAGCTTACGCAAGAGAGATTGATTTTTCTAAATTCAGAGAAATTGCAGATGCAGTAGGAGCAATTTTATTTGCAGATATCGCACACATTGCAGGATTAGTTGCTGCAGGTGAGCACCAATCTCCATTCCCATATGCAGACGTAGTTACTACTACAACTCACAAGACTTTAAGAGGTCCAAGAGGTGGTATGATTATGACTAATGATGAAGAGATTGCAAAGAAAATTAATTCAGCAATTTTCCCAGGATTACAAGGTGGACCATTAGTACATGTAATGGCTGCAAAAGCAGTAGCATTTAAAGAGATTTTAGCTCCTGAGTGGAAAGACTATGCTAAGCAAGTAAAAGCAAATGCAGCAAAATTAGGTGAAGTATTAGTTTCAAGAGGATATGACATAGTATCAGGTGGAACAGATAACCACTTAGTATTAGTATCTTTCTTAAACAAAGATTTCTCAGGTAAAGATGCAGATGCAGCATTACAAAATGCAGGTATCACAGTAAATAAAAACACAGTACCAGGTGAAACAAGATCACCATTTGTAACATCAGGTGTTAGAATTGGATCACCAGCATTAACAGCAAGAGGAATGAAAGAGAAAGAGTTTGAATTCATTGCAAACAAAATTGCTGATGTATTAGATGATATTGAAAACACTGAATTACAAGCAAGTGTTAAAGCTGAACTTAAAGACTTAGCTTCTAACTTTGTTATTTACAATCAGTCTACTTACTAAGAACTAATTCAAAACCCAATTATTTAAATCAAAACATGGCTAAAGTGGTCTTCCCAAACCACTTTAGCTTCCCAAATCATCCATAATTTGCTTATACTAATAAACTTTTTTATATAATACGAAAAATATAAAACGAAACATCAGGATATTTTATGCAAGATAAACTTTTAGAAGAGAATGAAAACTATAAAAAGATTGAAAAAGTTATAAAATATATTGATGAAAACTTCAAAGAACAACCTTCAATTGATACAATTGCTTCATATATTGGAATGAGTAAATATCATTTAATAAGAGTATTTAAAGAGTATGTAGGAGTAACTCCCATACAATTCTTACAATCAGTTACTCTAAATTATGCAAAAGAGCATTTAAAAGAATCAAAATCTATTTTAGATAGTGCCCTTGATATGGGGCTTTCAAGTCCAAGTAGGTTACATGATTTATTTGTAAATATTATTGGAGTAACTCCAAAAGAGTACAAAGAATCAGGAAAAAATGTAAAAATCACTTATGGTTATGGTTCTACTCCTTTTGGTGAGGCTTTAATTGCTTTTACAAAAAGAGGAGTTTCTTATCTTGGTTTTGTTGACAATAACAAAGAAGCAATTTTTAATAGATTTAAAGAGATATGGGAAAAAGCTGATTTGATTGAAGACAATGACAAAGCCCAAGAGTTTTTAAATAATATCTTTGTTGAAAAAAAGAAGTTTGATTTATATGTAAAAGGAACAAACTTTCAAATAAATATTTGGAAGGCTTTATTAAATATTCCTAATGGAACAATTGCAACCTATCAAGATATTGCAAATAGTATAAATAAACCAAAAGCAGTAAGAGCAGTTGCTAGTGCAATTGGTTCTAATCATATTGGTTACTTAATCCCTTGTCACAGAGTTTTAGCTAAAAGCGGTGCTATGAGTGGTTATAGATGGGGAATTGAAAGAAAGAAAATTTTAGTTGCTTATGAGGCTTTAAAAAAGCAAGATTAAGTTCTATAAAAATAAATAGGAGTTCTAAGTAAATCTTGTGCTTCTATTTTCTCTCTAAATTTTATATGTCTAAAAGCAAAAGTACTACTTATTATTTCTGTATTTATTGTTTCATCAAAAAGTTTATCTTCAAGTTTTTCCATTCCTTTAGGAAAAAGATAACACACTAAAACAGCATTTTTTAAATTCTCTTTTAGAAAATCTTTTTTATGTATTTCAAGATTTTTTACTCTAAAAATTGTTTTTAATATTTTTGAGATTAGGTATGGGAAAAAAGATATTTCATATGCTATGATTTTTTTTCTTGGCTGATTAATAGCTAAAAAAATAGCTAAACTTCCAAACCCTGAACCTAAATCAATAATAGTATCATAGCTTGATTTTTTGGTAAGCTTTAGAATTTCAATAGCCACTTTTTTTGAGCTAGGCATTGGAGAAATACCAATTTTAATTGAGTTAAAAGCGATTACTAATACAATAGTTAATAGAATAATTAATAAATATAGTTCAAACATGAGCTATATTATATATAAATTTAACTACAAAATCCACATGCAGTTTTATATTCTGCTTCATTTTTAGGACATAAAACACATCTTTCTTGGAATCTTGATAAGTTTCTTTTTTCACTACAAATAGGATTTGTTAATGCAGCATAAGAAACATTTGCAACAGGGTCATATGCAAGGCTATTTATTATATATGAAGGAGTATTTCTATTTTTTGCAATACATCTTCTTACATTTGAGTAGTTAGATTTGCTTAATGCAATTATATCATTTAATTCTCTTGCTCTTTGTGCTTCTAAAATAAGTGAATGCTCTTCATGTGTAACTTTTATCATACTCTAGTCCCTTGTTAAATTTAGGGAATTATATTTAAAAAGAGTATGAAAAAAGTATCATTATTAAAAATTACTTAATATTTGAGATTAGTTCTAAAACGATGTTTTGAACTTCTTGTGCTTCCTCTACAAGGTCAGGATTAATATCATCTATTAATTGAACTATTGAGTTCATTGAAATATATGTTTGCTTATCTTTTGAATAAACAGATATTTTACAAGGCATGATTGTTGAAAGTGTCATATCACTTTCTAAAAATAGTTTTGCATAGTTTGGATTACAGATATCTAAAATTTGACACTCTTCATTAAACTCAACACCTTTTGATTCTAATGTTTTTGCAACATTATGAATATGTAAAACACCAAATTTATAATCTGATATTTTTTCTTGAATTTCATCTACAATTTCTTGAACACTTTTATTTGATGTTTCTGTGTAAACCATTGTTTCCCTCTATTTTTTTAATGTTGTTTTTTTCTTATTTATAAACGACGTAGTATAGTATATCTCTCTTAGAAATAAAATTAAAGAAGTAATAAAAGATAACATAGCTACTATAAAAAGGCTTGCTATAAATAGCGAGTCTTCAAATTTAAACAAAGCACTTAGAAACATTGTTACAATTACTAGGGCTATTAAAAGACCTGTTGTTGTACAAAAAAAGATTGATAAATTGATATTTTTCATTCTCATTATTAGGAATTTTCTTCTATCTTTATATTTCTCTTTTGCTTTTTTCTCATCTTCATTTGTTTTTTGGTTGTTTATAAAGTTATCTATCTTTTCTAACTTATCAATAATTCTTGATAATCTTCCTGTAAAAACATTTAAAAGACCAGCAACACCTGCTAGTAAAAATACAGGTGCAACAGCAAGTTGGATTAATTGAGCTACAGTATTTACTGTATTTACACTATCTATTGACATTTTTTTACTTTTTATTTTATTTTACTATATAAAGATTAATTGGTATTTAATCAAATAAGATATATAAATAAAGTTTTAAAGAAGGCTTATTAATGGAAATCATAACTTTAGACTATATAGATGTATTTGATAAAAACAAACAAAAAACAATAGAGTTTGGAAGATCAATAATAAATGAAAAGTTTAATGAAAAGTCATTGTTCGCAACATTAGTTGATGGACAATCTATGCAACCTCTAATCTCTCATAGGGCAGTTTTAATTGTAGATATTTCAAATAAAAATATTTTTGATGAAGAAAATTATCTTTTGTATTATGAAAATAAAATGTGGGTTAAAAAATATAACAAAAAAACAAATTGTTTTGTATCAATTAATCCAGAATATAAACACTTAGTTTATGGCTTTGATGAAGTTCATTTAGTAGGAAAAGTTATACTTTACTTTAATCATGAATAAAAAAACTTATTTTTATTAAAAAATGATTATTTTTTAAAACCTAACTTAGAAAATTTATTGTAAGATATAGCAATATAAGGAAAAGTAAATATTATGCTAGATGAAAAGTTTTTAAATACACTAACAATATTATATGTCGAAAATGATGAAAACTTGAAAGAAGAGTTTTTAATCAAGTTCAATTCGATTTTTCATACTGTATTAACTGCCTCTTCTTTGGATGAAGCAATCAAAGTTTATGATGATATGAATAGTAAAAATATTGAAATTGATATTGTAGTTAGTGAAGCAAATATTTCTGATTGTTCTGGACTTAGCTTATTATCTCATGTTAGAAAAGAGTATTTAAATCTTCCTTTTATTTTCTTTACTGAAACACCTGATATTGAAGTACTTTTAACTTCATTAAGACAGGATGTTACTGCTTACTTTATGAAACCTCTAAATTTAGATGAAATCTTATTAAAAATTGAAGATGTTTGTAAGGTAAAAAAAAGAGAAGATGAAATACAAAAAGAACAGAATGAAGTTGAAGAGTATTTAAGAATTATAAATAAAGTAGCATTAGTATTTATTTTTGATGTAGATGGAAACATAGTTTATGTAAATGATTTTCTAAAAGAAGTGGTTCAATGTAAAGATGAAGAGATATTAGGTCACAATTATAGAGCTATTTATCATCATGAAATGCCTAAGAAGATATTAGAAGAACAATGGGATAATATAAACAATGGTGAAAAATGGGATGGTAAGATGAAATATCTTACAAAAAATAGTTCGATTTTTTATACAAATGCGACTATCTTACCTGTTTTTAGTAAAGAAGAAAAAGAAGAGATTAGAAAATTTATAAGCGTTAATTTCCTTACAACAAAAGAAGAAAATGAAAGAAGAGAATATAGAAAGAAAGTTTTATATAATCTTCAAGAAACAAAAAGAGTTTATCAAGTAGCACAACAAAAAATTGATGAATTAAATCACCACCTAAAGAAATACGAAGGTTATGGTAAAGTAGAAGAGTATTTAAGAAATCAAGTTAAAGATAACAAAGATAAATATGAAGAGTTACAAAGCTTAGAAAATAGACTTAAAGCAAGTAAGAGAAGATTTGAACAGTTAACTTTCGGTGTTAATGATAAGATTAATAAAATTTCTATAATGACTAGTGATATGAAAGATATTGAGTTTAAAGCTACTAAAAAAATAGATAAAGTTATTGAAGAAATAAAAGTTAGGGAAGCTTATATTCTTAGAATAAAAGAAGAGATAGAAGAAAAAGCTGCAAAAATCAAAGATCTTGAAGATGTTGTAAAACACAGAACAGAACAGTTAGTAGAAAAGAAAGGCTAAATAAGTGTTTAATTATGCGTTTTTAAAAAAGCTTGATATTTTATATATAGAAAGTAATGAAAAAGATAATAGTTATCTTACTGAGATGTTATGTAAGCAGTTTAGAAATGTAGTATCTCAAACTACGGGAAGTGGTGGTTTACAAAAATTAAAAGAAAATGAAAATGAAGAGTTTGAACTTGATATTGTAATTTTAAATGAAAAATTAGATGATATGTCAGGTTTAGAAGTTTTAAAACAAATTAGACAAATCAATAAAAATATTCCAGTTATTATAACTACTGAAAAGATTGAAACCCATGCCCTTTTAGAAGCCATAGAATATCAAGCTACTGATTATCTACAAAAACCTATTAATGCTAAAGATTTGGTTTTTAGTGTGGAGAATGTTTGTCAAAATAAGTATCATGTAAAACTAAGAAAGCAAGCACAAAAAGATTTACAAGATATTATAGAAGTAATCAATGAAGTTGCACTTGTTATAAAAACCAATGAGAATGGAAAAATATCTTTTGTAAATAACTATTTTAGCGAAATCTCAAAATATGAAGCCAATGAACTTATTGGAAATACTTATGATATTTTAAAAGATGAAGGTACAAATAAACTAGTTTTTGAAGAGTTATGGGCAAAAGTCAAGCAGGGTGATATTTGGGAAGGTAAATTAAGGTTTTTAACTAAAGATAGTGATTTCTTTTATGTTTATCTAACAGTTGTTCCTGTTTTTAATAAGAAGAAAACAATTATCAAAGAGTATATGTGGGTTAGTTTCCTTGCAACTCAAGATGAACTTGAACAAAAAGAGTTTAAAAAGAAAGCAGCACAAAATATTCAAGCAAATAGACGCATTAATACCCAAGCAAGAGATAAGATTGATGAACTATTAAATAAGTTGTCATTTTATAGAAATATTGAAACTCAAATTAGAAATGAGAAAGAGAGAAATGCAAAATTCTCAAATCAGATTATTTTTTACAAAAAAGAGTTAACTGAGTTAGAAAAAAAGTTAAAAGAAACAAGTGAAAAAGCAAGTGTTAAAATAAAAAAAGTAGTTGCAGATGAAAAAGTAACTAGAGAGAAAAAAGATAAAGCAGTAAATGAACTAAGAGGTTTAACTAAAGAGTTAGATGTAAAAAATAAAACAATTAAAGAACTTACAAAAGAGCTTGATGAACAAGTAAGAACAATTGAGAAACTAATGGCTTCAATTGAAAGAAAAGAAGAGCAAATAGGGATTTGATTTAATAATTATACTCCATTTATTAGATTAATTTTTACTGTTAAGATTTGTCTGGATTTTATTTAAAAGAAGTGGCAGTGAGGGATTCAAACTATTCCCAAATACATGAGAGAGAACTCCATTAACTTAAAGTATATTAGGTATAATTATATTATTATTTAAATATAACAGGAATGAATATGCAAGTTAATAATATAAAAAATTCATATTATACTTATAATAAAACTATTGATAAATCAAGTCAAAGTGCAACTCAAAATGTTTCTTTTGCTAAAAAGATGGATGAAATTACTAGTCATAAAGAAGTAGAAACGAAAGGAAAGATTTTAACTTTTTTAGAAAAAACAAATGCTTTTGAAGGATTTTCTAAAGAAGAAGAAATAAAATTTAAAACTATTTTAAAAGATGATAAGGTAACTCAAAAAGAGTTTGAGTCAATATCTTATGAGATGTTAGATAAATTTAAAACATTAGTTTTACCTACTAATAATGTCAATTTTGAAGAGTTTCCTTATGTAGAAATGACTAATAAGTCAAAATTAATGCTTTCAACGACAGGTTTATCAGGTGATAGTTTCTTTAATCAATCTGTATACAATACTTATGAAAAGATGTCTGAGGATGATATAATTAATATGTCTTTAGAGTTAAGCGTAAATCTTAAACAAGCTTATAATCAAGATGATTTAGAAGTTTTTTATATAAAAGGAATATCAGGTAAAATTAACAATATTTCACCTGATGTAATGAAACAAATGACTTTAGATTTTCAGAAAATCCTACTTGATATAATAAATATGTCTAATGATTATATAGAAACTGTAAAAGATCCTCAGGTATTAAAACAATTGCACAATACAAAAAACTTTTATTCTTCTGTATTAAATAATTATAATGAGTTAAAAAATAAATCTATAAAATAAGTATAATGAGAACTTTAAGCATGTTAATAAAATTTGAGAAAGTTCGTATTAAGGGTTTTGTAAATAGTGGCAGTGAGTGAGGGATTCGAACCCTCGGTGCCGTTAAGCACGCCGGTTTTCAAAACCGGTACTTTCGACCAACTCAGTCAACTCACTACAATTCTAAAAGTGGTGCGAATGGTGAGAATCGAACTCACACTCCGAAACCGGAATGGGATTTTAAGTCCCACGCGTCTACCTATTCCGCCACACTCGCACAGTGTATTTCTAGTGGTGGTGAGGGAAGGATTTGAACCTTCGAAGCCGTAGGCGGCGGATTTACAATCCGCAGGATTTGACCACTCTCCAACCTCACCGTTGTTAAGAGGTCGAAATTATATATACTTTTTTATTAAAATAAAATTAAATTCTGATATAATTTTTTAAAATTTTAAATTTTAGGAGAAATTTTGATAAAAAGAGATGAAGTAAGTGAAAGAATGAGCAGAATTGTAGAGCATAATGGTGTTATTTATCTTGCCGGTATTGTTTCTGATGATAAGACACTAGATATCAAAGGACAAGCTGCTAGAGCTTTAGAAATAGTTGAAACAAGATTAAATCAAGCAGGTTCAAATAAAGATAGTATTTTAAGAGTTGAAATTTTTCTAAAAGATATTTATAGAGATTTTCAAGATTTCAATAGTGTTTGGGATGATTGGGTGTCAAAAGAAAACCCACCAGCTAGAGCTTGTGTTGAAGCAAATATGGCAAGTACTACAACATTAGTTGAATTAATTGTTACAGCAGTTAAAAGTTAAGTAAATACTTAACTTTTAGCTTTTATAAGTGTCTTTGCCTAATAATACAGTTTTTACCACTGTTTTTTGCATTATAAAGTAATTTATCTGCTTCATTTAATGTATAGTCTAAAGTATCTTCATTTTGTTTTTTTGAGAAACCTGAACTAATTGTATATTTTACTTTAGTATCATTGAAGTATAAACAATCTTCTTCAATAGTCTTTCTAATCTTTTCACTAAGATTATAAGCTTCATTTTCATCGATTCCATAAAATACAATCGCAAACTCTTCTCCACCAAGTCTACCAAAAACATAATTCTTTTCTAAAAGAGAGTTTACATTTTTTGTAAAATGTATTAAAACTTCATCTCCAAAAGCATGGCCATAAGTATCATTTATCACTTTAAAGTTATCAATATCAATCATTAAAACTGTTAAATCTTTTTTTGTTTTAGAAGAAAGACTAAATAGTTTATTAGCTTCTTGGAAGAACATTCTTCTATTATAAATTTTTGTTAGTTCATCAGTTTGAGATAGATATTTCAATCTTTCATTTGATTCTTTTAGTTTTTGTGTTTTAAGAGAAATCTCTTTTGCTAATCTACTATTGTATCTTTGTAATATTTTTATGTTTGCATATAAAAGTAAAAGTAATGAGAAAAGAAATGCTGCAATAATTACATTGAAAAAGATAATTGTTTCTTTACCTTTTTCCATAAATTCTCTATTGTTTTTTAAACTAAATGTAACTAAGTGTTCTTTATCAAAGTTATAAAACTCCAGATAGTTTACTATTTGTTCTTCAGTTTTGTTTGTTGAAACTTTAATATTCTTTATATAAACAGACTGTAAAGCTTTTAAATTTTTTAATTTAATCTTTTTATTTACTATATCAATTTGTTTAAATGACTTATTTAGTTTAGTAAGACTCTCTTTAGTTATCTCTTTTCCTGAATATAAAAAGCCATTTGATTCTTTTTTGTTATCACTTGTAGATATTTCATTTTTAGTTATGACAAAATACCTATTTTGGTACTCTAAAATTTCATTTCTAAATAGATTTGAAATATTTTTCTTACTAATAAATTTTTTTATAAGTGCTCTTTCAAAATCAGTGCTATTTGATATAAACTCTTTACTCTCATAAGTAGAGTATACAACTTGATTTTTAATATTAGAGAATATCATAAAATCTAGATTTAAATCTTCAAGTGTATTTGCACCTTCTCTAAAGTTTTCATTTATGTAACTTTCATTTTTATTAAAAATAAAATCGTATGTGGCATCCCAATAAGCATAATCAACAGTAATACTCTCAACTCTTGAAAGTTCATTATCAATTATTGTTAAAAAAGAGTTTATGTTTTTTTTGTTTTGGTCATTTTCAATTTCTTCAAATTTTGAAATAAAGAAGTTATAACTAAATATATAAAATAGTATAACAATAATAGTAATAAAAAATATCACTATTATTGAATTTGATTTAAGAAAAAAATCTTTCACTTTCTAATGCTCATGCTCTTTAATATTTGACATTATTTTTTCATAAATTCTTTCATACTCTTCATGAGGCATACTATCTTCCTCAATTACAGCTAGAATATTTTGAAGTTCAACTAAAAAAGACTCCATCTCTTTGATTGCATCTAAATCATCTTGTGTTTCAACACCTTTTTCAAGTAAACTATGTAAATCTTCTACATAGTGTTCAACTTCTGGTATCATCGTACTTTCAACTAAGTCTTTTAGTTTATTTTTTATATCTGACATTAATAATCCTTTATTTTGTTGATTATATAATATTTTTTATAAATATTATATAACTAATTTAAGAATACTTACTGTACAATTTTTTTATTATTTTTTAAGGTAGTGGTGTGAGGAAAAATATTATTTTACAGTTCGTTATTATGGTAGTATTACTTGCTATAATAATTACAGCATTAAGTTTATATAATCTAAGAAATATAGGTATAAAATCAGCAATTCATAATGCTCAAGCAATTTCAGAAGTCGTAAAAAGTGGATTAACTTCACATATGCTAAATAATAATATGCATCAAGTTGACACTTTTATAGATTCAGTATCAAATATGAACAATGTGAAAAATATTTGGTTAGTTAGAGGTGAACCTGTAAATGAGCAGTTTGGCAGAGTGGATAAAACAAAACTACCTAAAGATGCCCTTGATAAGAGTGTATTATTAACAGGAAAAATGCAATATAAAATAGAAGAGACTTTTACTACTACTTCTGTTAGAGTAACTATTCCTTACAATGCAATAGCTGTTAAAAATATTGATTGTTTAAAATGTCATAATGTTGATCCTGGTGAGACCTTGGGTGCAGTATCATTAGAGCTTGATATTAGTGCTTTAAAGCAAATAGGTATTGAGTCTATTTATATTATTACTTTGGTTGTACTATTCGCAATATTCGTTATTGTATATCTTTCAAGAAGAATTTTAAAACCTTATATAGTTTTATTTGAAAAATTTAGTACAAATATAAGCAATGCAGTTCAAGGAAAGTTCAAAAAAATCTCTACACCAACTGGTTTGACTCAAGATATGATTTCATTAACTGATGAATACAATAAATTAATGGTTAACTTTAAAGATACTTCTATTGATATTGAAAAGAAATTACATGGATTTATTGGATATAAAAGTGGACAGCATGGTAAAGATCCATTAAATGAGTCAAAAGAGATTATTGATAATTTATCAAATCTTTATCAATTTAAAAAAGAGATTGAATTAGATGACTCAAGAGATGAAATTTATCAAAGATTATCTCAAGTATTTTCTAATAAATTTAATTTAAAAGCATTTAATTTTATTGAAATTGAAATGACTAAAAATAAGATGACTACTGTCATTCAAAAAGGTGATATGTTCTGTTGTAAAGCAACACTTGAAGAAACACCAGAAGTTTGTAGGGCAGCTAGAACAAAAAATGATGTTATATCAATGGATTTCCATAATACATGTCCATATTTTGAAGATAAGAATCTATTTTATTACTGTACAAATATATCTATTAGTAAAAATATAAATCTAATTATAAACTTTGTTTTTGATAATAAAGAGGATTTAGAAGAGTTAAAATCTCAAGTTACTTTTATAAAAAGTTATATTAATGAAGCTGCTCCATCACTTGAAGTAAAACTATTAATGAAAGCACTTCAAGAATCTGCATTTACAGATGGATTAACTGGTTTATATAATAGAAAATTCTTAGAAGAACATACTAAAAAATTAATTCCTTATGCAAAAAGAGAAGAGATTAATATTGGTGTATTAATGCTTGATATGGATCATTTCAAAGCTGTAAATGATGAATATGGTCATGATATTGGTGATAAAGTATTAAAAGAATTAGCAGCAATTTTAGACGAAAATGTAAGAGAATCTGATTTAGTTATTAGATATGGTGGTGAAGAGTTTATTGTACTTTTAGTTGGTGTAAATGCAGAAGAAGATGCTTTAAATGTTGCAAATAAAATATCTAAGAAAGTTAGAGAAAACGAGATTGAAGTTTATGCTGGAGCTAAGCTTAGAAAAACTATTAGTGTTGGTCTTTCTATGTTCCCTCAAGATTCGTCAAACTTTAATTCTGTTATTAAAAATGCTGATATTGCATTGTATGAAGCAAAAAGTACAGGTAGAGATAAAGTAGTTAGATTTAAAGAAGAGCAGGTGTCAAGCGTAGACTTATTTTAAAAACTAAGGTTTTAACCTTAGTTAAATTAGTTTTTCTTTAGAGATTACTACACCGTCATTGTCAGCATAAACATAATCACCTCTATTGAAAGTTAAACCTTCAAAATTAAGTTCTTCACCTCTTGAAGATTGAGTTTTATCAAAGTTTCTTAATGGACAAGTACCAATTGCAAATAATCCAACATTAATATTTTGAGTTTCATCAGTATCTCTTACATATCCATTTAAGATAATTGCTTTCCAGTTGTTTTTTGCTGCAAATGCCATTAGCTTATCACCAACAACACCAAAAAACTCTTGTGCATTATCAACAACAACAATTTTACCTTCACCATCTTCATCTCTTAGCATTTCTAAAAGTCTGAAGTTACTCTTATCAAGTTTAATAGTTTCAATTTGTCCGTAAAATCTTTTTAACCCACCATAGTTTTTAAACTTAGGTGATAAAATTTGTAATTCTTTATCTTGATTTTCATCACATAAATCGGCTGTGTGTATATTCATATATTCTCCTTAATGATTTCTTCCCATAAATGCAATAGTAGTAAAAAAAAATGTAGAAAAAGTGTAAACATTAAAAAAAGATTAAAAAAAAATATTAATTCAAAAGAATAAGTAAAATAGTAACACTTGTGATAAAAAATATCATATAGTTTACAGATAAATAAGTTATAATTCCAAAAAAATTTACAAAAGGCAACTAATGGATCTTGCGATAACTACCCCTGCATTATTATTTCCAGCTATTTCTTTACTACTTTTAGCATATACAAGTAGATTTTTAACTACAGCACAGCTAATAAGAGGTTTAAGTGCAAATGCTAGAGATGGTAAAGTTCCAAAAGCATCAAAACAAATAAAAAATCTGAAAAAAAGAGTTGATTTAATTAAATTGATGCAGATATTAGGAGTTTTATCTTTACTATTATGTACATTTTCGATGTTTTTGCTTTTTATTGAGTTTAAAACTTTTGGAAATATAATTTTTGGAGTAAGTTTGGTTTTAATGTGTGCTTCATTAATTACAGCAATTTTTGAAATCTCTATTTCAACAGGTGCAATCGAAATTGAACTTGAAGGAATTAAAAAGAATTCAAAAGGTCATAAGAAAAATAAAGAGCCAGAGCTAGAACTAAATCAAGAAATATTAGACGAAATAAAAGAAGAGAAATAGAGTATGAAAAAGTTTACCACACATTCAATGTTAGATATTATGAGCTATTTACAAGAGAACCTGAAAACTTCTCAAGAGGTAAGTATAGAAGTTTTAAATCCAGATTTTGGTTTAAATTTATATGCTGGTGAGAAAATAGTTTTAGATGAAGAGTATATTTATCACTCATACAAAGCATGGAATGACTTAAGTGAACTTTTATACTGTAAGCTATTAACTCCAATTGTTCATTCTAAATATACGGTAATTTTGAAGTTTGTTAAGATTGATAAACAAAGTTCTTTTCACAATACACAACTTGAAAATAGAAGTGAGAAATATGGAGAAGAATCGATATTTTTTAAAATCAATAAAAATGAAGAACCAGCTTTTTTGCACTACTATAAACAAGCATTGATAAATGCAAAGGTAAAAGAAAAAAATACTATTTTAAATTTAGGAATAAACAAAGGTGATGAGTTTGATTTAATCAATAAGCTTTTATCAAAAGATGAGTTAGAAAACAAAAAGTTTATTGGGATTGACTTTTGTCAATCAGCAATTGACTATTCAAAAGCTAGATTTCCCCAAGAAAATTATGATTTTCATACGCATGATATTAATGATTTAAAAAGTTTAAATCTAAAAAAAGCAGATTTGATTATATCTATAGGGACACTGCAAAGTAGTACTTTAAACTTTAAAGAGTTATTTATGGATTTATTTCAAAATCATTTAGAAGAAAATGGTGCAATTATTTTAGGCTTTCCTAATTGTAGATGGCATGATTCTGAGATGATTTATGGGGCTAAAGCTGCAAACTATTCTTTTTCTGAACAATCAGTTTTATATAAAGATGTTTACTTTTGCAAAAAATATTTACAACAAAAAAAATATAGGGTAACTCTTACAGGAAAAAATTATCTATTTCTTACGGCAACTTCAATAAAGAAATAAAATGTTTGTTTATTGCTACGATTCTATGGTACAATTTATTAAATTTAACCAAGGAGTATATTATGCCTAGTAAACACATTGAAATTAAAACTTTTAAGTTAGCGCACAGTAGTGATGATACAGTAAGAATTGAACATGTTGAAAAGCCGTATGGTGAGTATAGTAGTCCCGTAGTAAGTATTGCTATTTATTCTCATGGCAAAGATAAGGTTTCTGAGGTTGAAATTCCTTATGAGAATATTGAGGAATTTTTTAAAGCACTAAATGAATCTGTTGCAATGTGTGATTCAATTCCAAGAAGTGAGCTTCATGGGGAGTTAAATGCAAGCATTGGTGGCGGAGCTTAATAAAATTTTATAAATTGAACTTATAACAATTATAATAAATATTTTGTTAACTAATCTTAGATATAATTTTTCAAAAATTATGTCTAGGAGTTAATTTGACCAAGTCAAACTTTTTAATTTTACTCTCGTTTATAACGGCTTCCATTGCAACTATGGGTAGTCTTTTTTTCTCAGAAGTTATGCAATTTGTCCCTTGTAGTATGTGTTGGTATCAAAGAATATTTATGTATCCTTTAGTGCTAATCTTTTTAATTAATACTTTATATCCTGATGATAAAGTATTTAAATATGCTATGCCAATTGTTGTGGTTGGTTTACTTTTTGCTATTTATCATAACTTATTAATGTTTGGAATTATTCCAGAAAGTGTTGTTCCTTGTGTACAAGGAGTTCCATGTTCGACTAAGTACATAGATTGGTTTGGATTTATTTCTATACCTTTTTTATCTCTATGTGCATATCTTATAATATTTATCTTACTATTAATGTATAAAAAGGAATTAAAAAATGAAAAATAAATCTGTTGTATTAGGAACGATATTTGTTATACTTGCTGCTTTTGCTGCAATTGTATATTTTTATCAAGAAAAAACAACAAGTAGTATAGAAAAACTCTCACACACACAAGCACCATTTATTAGAGAACACTCTACAACTTTTGGTGATAATAAAAAAGGTGTATATGTTGTAGAGTTTATTGACCCTGAGTGTGAGTCTTGTGCTATTTATCACAAGGTAGTAAAAGAGTTATATAGAAACTATTATGAAGATATTCAAATTGTAGTTAGATATTTAGATAATCATAAGAACTCAAAATTTGCTATTAGAGTATTAGAAGCATCAAAAAAACAAAATATGTATCAAGCGGTACTTGATAAAATTTATGAATCTCAACCAATTTGGGCACAACATAATAATGAGCAACCAGAACTATTATGGAGAGAATTAAAAAAAGTTCCATCTTTAGATGTTGATAAGTTAAAGCAAGATTTTGAAAAAACAAATGTTGATAAAATTGTAAAACTTGATAGAGAAGATGCAACAAAATTAAATGTAAGAGGTACTCCTACTTTATTTGTAAATGGAGAGCAATTAAAAAGATTATCATATCAAGATTTATTTAATTTAGTGGAGTCAAAACTTTATAAATAGTATGACTAAAATTTTATTTTTATTTTTAATAATAGTTTTTTCATTAAAGGCCGATACTATAAGTATTGGCCTTTATGGTCTTGATAAGAAAGTAGCAAATGAAAAAACAGTAAAAAAGCTAATGGAAAAGTTTCTAAGTCATATAAAAGGCTTAGAAAAGTTAGATGTTATTGTAAATACTTATTATGATGAAGCTACATTAAAAGAGGATTATAAAAATAAAAAAATTGATCTTTTTTATATGACGCCTAGTATGTATATAAAGAATTTTGATTTTTTTAATAACAATACTAAAAACTTTATAATTTTAAAAGATTCAGATGATAGATATATTCAATATCTAAGTTTAGTAAATAGACTTTCAAACATAGATTCATATGATAAATTAGAAAATAAAAACGTAAGTTTTTATACAAATCATAATCTTTCTAAATTGTGGTTTATGAAAAGATATTATGAAGAGACTAATGAAAAAAATATAAATTACAATATAAAAGATTACTCAAATTTTAATCAACATAAAAAAATATTAGATGTTTATTTTAATAAGTTGGATTTAGCAGTAGTTCCTGCTCATGTATGGCAAATTGCCAAAGATTTAAATCCAAAAATTGAAGAGAGAATCAAGATTTTAGACACTTCAAAAAAGATATTCCCTACAGTATTAGGACTTTTTAATAAAGATTGTGATGATTTTAAAGTTAATATACACTCAAAATTTATATCAGATCCAAAAAACAAAGAAACTATAAAAAAAATATTAAGTTTAGTTAGATATGAAACTGTTGAGCAAATAGATAGTAAAGTCTATGTGGAAGCTCATGAGTTTTATGAAAAGTATGAAAAATATTTAAGTGAATAAATAGAAGTTTATTTTTGTATCAGTTAATAACTTATGTATTATAGGTATAGAATATATAGTTAAAAGATTAAGAAAAAGAGTGTATACTACTAAGAATATTAAGTTAAATACTAAAGGAAGCAGGGGATGTCATTTTTAGAAAACCTACAAGAGTTTTTTACTATTGCAAAACAAACAAATTTTGATTTAGCACAAGTTTATGCACAAACACCAAATGGAGTTTACAGTGCGGGTTTAGTTTTATTAGTGATTTTATTAGTTGTTCTTTTCTTTATTAGAAGATCTATTAAAATTTCTTCAGCTGTTAAGTTAGCGTCACAAATTCAAAACTCAAAAGATATAAATGAGTATAATGAAAAACTTAACAAATTAGCAACAGAACTACCAAAGAGAGGTGTAAAAGTTGCACAAACTTTAAATGCTCAAAAAAATGAGATTTTGGAGAAAGAGTTAGCTTTATTAGAAGAGCTGAATATTAAAGAAAAAATTGAAAAATATCTTGAAATAGCTTCAAAATATGAGTTAATTGCAAAAAATTCAAAAAAGTATGCAATGAATGAGCTTACTTCATATTATGAAGAGACTGCAAAAAGATTATTAGAAGTAAATCTTGTTGAAGATATTAAAGCTTACAGTAAAGATGCATTTTTTAATGAAAATGATGTTGAGTTTGTAAATAGTATTGTAAAGTATGCTAATACTACTTCTAATGCAGATGAGATATTAAATCCATTGATTCAAGATATTAACTCTTATAGTTTTGGATTCAATTTAGATTTAGTAAAATTCACAAAAGCTTTAACTAAAGAAGAGTCTAATCAAGTTTATAAAAATTGTACAGAGAAGTTAAATGAAATTTTAACTTCAGGTGAACATAAAGTATCAGAAGTAGTTTTATCTTATCTTCTTAAAGATTACAAAGATGAAGTTTATGAGTATGTTAAGACACTTGAAAATAAGGTTTACTTAGAAGACTTATACTACAACTTATTTGGTAAAAAAGATGATATAGATTTAGATTTATCTTTTGTTGCAAATGAGACTAAAACTGATGTTGATTATGCTAGTTTTATTGATAAAAAACTAACAGATAACTGGAGAGACTTAAAACTTATTAAACATATTATGCAAGCTCCAAGAGTTTTAGAAACAATTGGTCATGTAAGTTATAGATCAGTGTTAGAAAGAGTTGAAAAACTTGAAACTCAAGAAGAGAATAATAAAGCTATTTCAGAAGCTTTACAAACAGCAAGAAGAGCTGAAGCTTTAGCAAAAGAAGCAAAAGATATAGCAAGGTCTAAATAGTATGGATTTTCTAACTTTAGTTTTAATTATTCTTATTGTTTTTGCAGCTTACTTAATTTTTAAGCAGTTCTTTACAAAAACAGCTACAAAACCAACAGCTGTTAAAAAAGAGGAAATAGTAGAAGAGTATAAACTAAAGTTAGAAGAGATAAAAGAAAAACATAAAAATAATGACCTTAAACTAAAAGAAGAGAAAATAAAGTTTATAAAACAAGTAAATTATGAGCTTTCAATGAATCTTTTCTTTGATGAACATGAATCAAAAAAAATAATCCAAGACCTACTTAAATAATCTTAATATTATTATAAAACTGATATAATTCCACTTTTAATTTAGCATTTATCCTTTATTAATTATTCTTAATTATAATTCTAAAAATAAAATTTCTAGGACTAATATGAAAAAAAACTTTTTAATAGCAGGTGCAATAACTTCTTTATTACTTTTTACGGGTTGTGATACTAAAAGTTCAATTGATGAGAGTATGGTAGCAAAGCCAAAAGATGAAAAAAAAGTTGGTCAAAGTTTTGACTCAAAAGAGTTTAAATTAACAACAGTTGATGGCAAAACAATAGAGTTAAAAACAACACTTACAGGAATAGATTTCAAAGATTATAAAGGCAAAGTTGTATTAGTAGATGTATTTGCTACATGGTGTCCTCCATGTATCAAGGGAATACCAGATATGAATAAGTTAAAACAAAAATATGATGGTAATTTTGAGATTGTTTCTGTTTTATTCCAAGATAATAAAACAAAAGAAGAAATGCAAGAGTTTATCAAAAAACATAATATTCAATATCCTGTAACAATTGGCGATGAAAATACTAGATTTGCTAAAGATTTAGGGGAAGTTACTAAAGTTCCTGAATATTATTTATATGATAAAGATGGAAACTATATCAAAAAATTTGTTGGTGAGACTGACAAATCATTATTTGAAAGATATATTGACAAAGCCATAAACAACTAAATTTGGAGATTTATTAATTGAGATATGAAAATATGAGTTCATTCATTGTAATGGACATAGTAAGAGATGCAGCAGCCTTCGATGACACAATACATTTTGAAATAGGGCAACCAGATTTAAAACCTAGTGCAAAAGTAAAACAAAAACTTTTAGAAGCTGTACAAAATGATGAGTTTTCTTATACTGAATCAAAAGGACTTGTTTCCTTAAGACAAGAGATTGTTTCAATGTATAAAAGAAACTATGGGGTTGATGTAGATAAAGAGCAAATTATTTTAACTCCTGGAACATCAGGAGCTTTTTTAGTTGCTTATACTTTAACACTTAAACATAATCATGTCTTAGGACTATCTGATCCTTCATATCCATGTTATAAAAACTTTGCAAGTATGCTTGATATAAAGCCTTGTTTTATGCCAATTGATAAATCAACTGATTATGAGTTAACTGTAAAGCATTTAAAGGGTAAAAAGCTTGATGCACTTCAAATCTCTTCTCCTTGTAATCCAACAGGAAATATTTATAAGGAAGAGAATTTAAAAGAGCTTATAGAGTATTGTGATGAAAATGATATAGCTTTTATTTCTGATGAATTGTATCATGGCTTAACATATGAAAAAAATGCAAACACTGCTTTAGAGTTTAGTAATAAAGCTTTTGTTATTAATGGTTTTTCAAAATATTATTGTATGCCAGGATTAAGACTTGGATGGATTATAGTTCCAAAAGAGTTATCAAGACAAGCTGAAATTATTGCTCAAAATATATTTATTTCTGCACCTACTTTATCTCAATATGCTGCACTTGAAGCTTTTGATGAAGAGTACTTAAAAGAAGTAAAATCAATCTTTAAAGATAGAAGAGACTTTTTATATAATGAGTTAAGTGAAATCTTTGAAATAGATGCTAAGCCAGATGGTGCATTTTATCTTTGGGCAAATGTATCAAAATATACAGATGATAGTTTCTCTTTTGCAAAAGAGCTTTTAGATTCTATTCATATTGCAACAACTCCTGGTGTCGACTTTGGAGCAAATAAAACAAACCAATATTTAAGATTTGCCTATACAAGAGAGATTGAACACATGAAAGAGGGTGTTCAAAGATTAAAAGAGTATCTAAAAAATAGATAGTTTAGATTATAAAATCAACTCCATTTATTAAGCCTGTCTTACCATTCTCTTTTATAAAAAAGCTAGATTGTTTAAGATGGGCAAATCTATTTTCAATTGATTGGTGATAGTCAAATGATGTTTTTGAATTACCTAAGTAAATAGCTCCAATTCCTGCTTGACTTAAAGAGATTAATTTATCATCTCCTTTATCATTTTTCTCCCAAATGACTAAATCTTTAAAAATTGAGTCATTTTCATCAAGCCAGTTATTATTGTCTTTATCATAAGCTCTTAAATCTTTAAACCCATCACCACTTTTAGTCCCAAAGAGTTCGTTTGCACTATCTATTGCTTTATTACTATTTTTGTCTATTGCTAAAAAACCTGCACCATCTCTTAAAAGAGGAATTCTCTCAACCACTCCATCACTATTTAAATCAAAAGCAAATTTAAGTGTAGGGTTTATATTGTCAAAACTATTTAAACTATCTTTATAGTTTATAATAAGAGGGTCTATAAACTTTTGATTGCCAATATTTAGTTGTTCTTCATGTACTTCATAAAAGCTTTTTGAAAAAGAGATAGATAGATTTATTTCATAATCTTTATTTGAAGTTTTTATTATGGCTTTTGTATTAAACTCAATACTATTTTCAAGTTGATATTCTGTTTTAGTTTGAAGTCTAAAGCCCCAATTTACTTCATCATTTTTATATTTGTTTTCATTAGGAAAGAAGTTCGTTTCTTTGTCATTATTTAATTTAGTAGTTATTTCTTCTAAAATTTTCTTTTTTATTTTATCTTCATCTGAAAGTTTTGATTCGTCATTTGAAGCTAGATATATGCCATTTAAATCAGCAACTACTGTAGTTTTAATTGCTTTTGTTTCTCTTGCACTTTTTAGTTCATTTAGCCAAGCACCAGAACTTACAGAACTACTTGTAAGTGAGTTTGAAACTGTGTTTATATTAACTTCAGATGATTCGATTTTCATAATAAAGCCTTTTTTCTTTATATAAAAATTTTATGATAGCTTCTTATAAAAAAAGCTTAAAACTTTTATATAGTTTCAAGTAATCCTTCAAGTTCATCTAGTTTATTTATAAAATAATCAGCTTTAGAAAAGTCATGTTTTACAGTAAAGTCATTATGAACAATAGCACATTGAATATTTGCATTAAAAGCAGATGTAAGGCCTCTTTGTGAGTCTTCTACTACTATTGCTTCATCTTTTTTTGCATTGAATTTTTTAAGACTAGCTAGATATGGGTCAGGGTAGGGTTTAGCTCTTTCATATTCCTCAACACAAAGGCTAAAATCCATATAATCAATAATACCTCTATTTTTATGAATAAGGTCAAAATCAACTCTTCTAGAAGTTGTTACTATTCCCATTTTATATTTTTTTGATAGTTTTTCTAATGATTTTTTTACATTTGGAATTTCAATATTTTTTGTTTTTAAAAAGTTTTGATAGTATTCATCTCTTTGAAATCTCTTGTTATCAACAACTTCTTTTGAAAAGCCCTCTTTAAAGGCTAATTCCCAAGCTGTTCCACCTCTTGCCATAATTTCAAGATAAACATCTAGTTCTAAAGTTATACCTAACTGTTTTAAAGCAATTTTATTGGCTTCAAAATACCATTTTTCAGTTTCTACTAATACTCCGTCATTATCAAATAGTATATATTTTTTCATATACTATTTTTGTCTAACCTTGTCAAAACTATCAAACTCTTCATCATAAAAAACACCAAGTTGACAATGTGTAACTTTAATATCTGAATTTTTAATTGAAGAACCAACTTTTTTAAGAGTAGAGCCTTTTTCTTGTGCTAGTTTCCATGCAATCTCACATTGAACTTTTTTGTTATTAGCAGAATTTTTTGCTAAAGTATTATAAATATCATCATTAATTTGAGAGAATCTTAACTTACCAAATACACCTAGTTCACAATTTGTAATTTTTATATTCATATCTTTTGCTATCTGTGCCATATGTTTAGGTTTTATACCCATTAATTTTGCTGCTTTAAAAGCTCTTATGCAAGATAGTTCACCATTTTCATCTAAATTGTTTAAAACTAACTGTTTTTGCGTAGAATCAAGTTTTACCATTATATTATTAAAAGTCCTTATATTATTTTGAAATGTAATTATAGTTAAAAAATATTAATTTTGTCGTTATTTTAGTTCAAATATTATACAATTTTATATATTAAACTCTATTATAAAAAAAACAGAACGCCTAGGGGTAGCGTTCTGTTATTGACTTGTATATTATTTGTAGGAGAGTCAAGTTGAAAAACTTGTGTATCAAAATTAAGTCTTATTACTTAATTGATATTATAATTATAAATTATGAAGATTAATCTTTTTTTAATAAATAGTTAACAGTGAGTAAATAGGATAAAAATCATCTTAATTATACTCTTTTTGGAAAGCTCATTTTTATTTCTAAACCTTTATACTCTTTATTGTTATATTCAAATATAGAGTTTTTAGCCTCGGCAATTCCTTCTAGATGTCTTTTAATTAAATCATGTACGATATATAAACTAAGACCTATACCAATTGATTTGTCATCTTTTGTACTAAAGTAAGGTTCAAATATTTTTGATATTAAAGACTCTTCTACTCCAAAGGCATTATCTTTTATTGTAATAATGCACATTGAGTCTTTTTCTTTTATATCAATCATAATGATTGGTTTATCAATATTTTGATTTTCAAAAGCTTCTATACAATTATTTATAAGATTTATTAAAATATGTATAATTTCAGTTTCATAAGTATGCAAAGTAATATCTTCAATATTTTTTACTATTTTTATATCTGTATTTTCTAATCTTTTTTCAAGTACATCCAATACTTTTTCAAAAGTTTGATTTATATTAAACTCTTTTTTCTTTGTATTTTGTAAGAAGTAATCTCTAAAGCCATCAATAGTTCTTGATAATTCTTGCGTAGTTAGTGTGATTTTATCTAAGGCTTTGTTGTAATGTTCTTGGTCTTCTAAATATAAATCATAATCAATTCTCATACCACTAGAGATTGTTGAAATCAAAGATAAAGGTTGTCTCCAATGATGAGCAATATTTTCTAATACATTGCTTAATGATACCAGCCTTGATTGGTGAGTAATTAAATCTTCTTGTTTTTTTAGTTCTTTTTGTCTTAAGTGTCTATTTACAGCAAGTGAAACTAAGTAAGAAAAAGAGTCTATTAATTCTAGTTCAAAGCTAGTTGGTTTTTTAGGTTTCTTGTAGTAAATAGCAAAAGTACCTAATACTTCATTATCTTTTGAGAAAAAAGGTTGAGACCAACAAGCATTTAAATTTAGTGGTTTTGTAAGTGCTAAATAATTAGCCCAATAAGGATGTGTATTTATATCTTCAACAATAACACGCTTTTTAGTAGAGGCTGCTGTTCCACAAGAACCAACGCCTTCTGCTATTATTAAAGTTTTTACAGCATCATTATAGTAATCTGGTAAACTACTTGTAAAGCTTTGAGAAAACTTCTCTTTTTTATCATCAAGTAAAAGGATTGAACTAATCATATTACTATTGATTTTTTCTGTTTCATTTATTATAAATAAAAGTATCTCATCAAGAGAACTATCTTTTACAATAAATTCAAGAATTTTTTGAGTTGTTAAATGTAAAGTTTCATACTGTTTTTGCTTTGTAATATCTTTTGATATTCCAATAATTGCAACAGGGTTCTTTTTATCATCTAAAACAACATCTTTTTTAGATTCAAAGAATATTTTTTCATCATCTTCTAAAGTTAAGATTTCACAAAAGCTTTGTTCTTGTTTTAGATTTAAAACACTTTTATCATTAGTTGTAAATACTTTTGCATCATCATCTGAAAAAAGTTCAAAATCAGTTTTACCGATTATTTCTTCTTTTTTATAGTTTGTATATTTACAAAATGAGTTATTACAAAGTATATATTCACCTTTTAGGTTTTTAAAATAAACAAGGTTTTCAAACAAATCAAAGGTTTTTTCTTGATAAAAGTATTCTCTTAAAGTATTCATAATTATAAATATAACATGTTTTTATTATTAAAGAAGTAAAAATGATACTTTTAGAAAAAAAGTAGCTGTTATGCTACTTTTTTAAATGGTTTGAATATTATAATTAACTTTGGAAGTAAAAGTAAAGCTGAAGCTAAAATTGTTGCCATAACTACAACTGTTAATAAACCAAAGTAAATAGTTGGTATTAAGTTTGATAAAACTAATATAGAAAAACCAACAATTACAACTAAAGAAGTATAGTACATAGCATAACCAATACTCTCATGAGCTCTTTTCATACTATTTAAATAATTATGGTCATGTTTGAACTCTTCTTTAAATCTATGTATATAGTGAATAGTGTCATCAACGCCAATTCCTATAGAAATTGCTGCAATAGTAATAGTCATAATATCAAGAGGGATATTTAACCACCCCATAATACCAAATATTGCAGAGATAGGGATAATATTTGCAAGTATTGCAACAGTTGCAATTTTTAAAGATCTAAATAGAATTAAGAACATTATAAATAGAATAATGATTACAAATCCTAAAGTATTAATTTGAGAATCAAATAAAGATTGAAGCATATTATTGTATAAAATCATTAAATTTGATAATCTAAAAGAAGTATGCTCATTTTTGATTAGCTCTTCTAAATCTTTATTGATTTTAATAATAAGGTCATTTCTTCTAAGGTTTGGATTTGAATCCATAATTCTTACAGTAACTCTTGCTTCATTATTTTCAATATTAATATAAGGATTTAAAATAATATCTTTATATTCATTTGGAAGTTTGTTATATAAAAGTGCTAAAGTAACACCATCTAAAGACTCACCTTCATTTAAAAGTTTTCCTAATCTTAAAAGAGTCTCTAAAGATTGAACTTTTCCTATTTCTTCTAATGATTCTAAATAGTTATGAACTTTTCTAATTGTTTCTAATTTATCAGCAGTAAACCAGTATTGTTCATCATTTGCATTTTCTTGGAACTCATTTTCAAAATCATCAAATGCGCTAAACTCATTATTTGAAGCTTCTACTACTTTTATCTCTTTTTTGCTCTCTTCGAATTTGATGATTACATCTAAAGGAGTAGTTCCACCTAACTCTTCATCAATTACTTTCATCCCTTTATATATTTCAGTATCTTTTTTAAAGTAATTAATAAAACTGTTTTCAACAATAAGTTTTGAAGCACCACTTAATGAAAAAACTACAAGTAGTATACTTGCTATTACTATAGTATTTCCTCTTTTTTCAACTAAACTAATACATTTAGGAATCAGTAAAAAGCTATCTTGTTTAACTTTACTATTCTTCTCTTCTTTTCTATCTAGGAATATTAAAATTACAGGGAAGATAATAAATGCAATTAATAATGATATAGCAATACCAGCACTCATCATTAAACCTAGATTTTTTACAGGTTCAATTTTAGATAAAACTAAAGAAGCAAACCCTGTTATTGTTGTAAGAATAGCAAAAAATGATGGATTAAGTTTTGATAAAATTGTATTTATCACAAGTTTATATTGGCTTGCATGTTTAAATTTATTATTAAGCTCTCTATATCTTACAATTAAGTGTAAAACTATTGAAAGTGTTATAATAAGTTGTAACGATATGAAATTAGAAGAAATAACTGTAACTTCTAATGCAAATAAACCTAAAATACCAGAAGTTGCAATAACTGATAAGACACAAATAGTTATTGGTAAAACTACCCATCTTAAGTTTTTAAATATTATCCAAAGTATAGTAATTAATAAAAAAATTAAAGTTGAACCATAAATTAAAAGGTCGTTTTTTACATAGCCAATAATATCATTAGCTATCATATTTACACCACCTAGAAAAATAGTTCCACTGCTATCATATTTTTTTATAATATCTCTAATTGCTTGAATATCAGAACTCTCTTTTTCTCTAGAGAAATCTCTATGTTTTTTAAACTCAATTATTGTTTCTTCAAGTTCTATTTTTTGTTCTTGAGTGATTTTATTTTCTCTTTGAAGTTTAAG
Source organism: Arcobacter pernae (assembly GCF_049472135.1). Lineage (NCBI taxonomy): Bacteria > Pseudomonadati > Campylobacterota > Epsilonproteobacteria > Campylobacterales > Arcobacteraceae > Arcobacter > Arcobacter pernae. The sequence goes on along the minus strand of NZ_JBMOVV010000004.1, from coordinate 247,867 downwards.
AAGATTATTTCTTTGTTCAAGTAAACTTCTATATTTTGTATCATCTTTTAAACTTAATACTAAAGCAGTTGTTTTGAAATCTTTACTTACTAAACTATTTGTATAAAGTTCAGAATTTAAAAACTCTTTCTTTACAAGTTCTTTATCGTAGTTTCCATCTTCAATACTATTTACCCCATCAACTAAAGTTGCGATTGGTTTAACTGGTGATTGAAGAAGTGGAACATTTAAAATTGAAGTAACTTTTGTAATAGCATCAATTTCTAAAAAGTCTTCGCTCATTTTTTTGATAGTTTCTAAACTCTTTGGAGATAATAAATCACTATTTGGAGTAAATGTAACAAGTAAGAAATTTGGATTGTGGTATCTTTTACTAACTTCTCTAACAAATTTTAAGTCTTTGTCATCATCAAGAAGTAGTGTTTCAGCTGAAGCATCTATTTCAAGTTTTGTACTATAATATCCTAATACACCAATTGCAATTAGTAAAGTAATTATAATTGCAATTGGATATTTAAATATTATATTGTCATAAAATTTTTTTATCATCTATTTTTTAGTATCTTTTAAAATTTCAAGTAGTTCATCAAAACTTTTATCTTTTAAAAGACCTTCAAATTGTTGTCTATAAGTTTGAACAATACTAACACCAAGTAAATCTACATCATAAATAAACCATTCACCTTTTTTTCTATCTTGATAAAAGTTGTAGTTGATTTTATAAATTTCATCTTTACCCACAACTTCAGTTTTTAATTGAAGTCTAGTTTTTTTATACTCTTCAAGTTCTAAAATCTTAACCTTTTGGTCTGTATATAGTTCTAGTTTATCAACGTATGAATTTTTTAGTTTATTTTCAAAAGCATTTAAAAAATCTGCTCTTTGAGTATCATTGATACTTAACCAAGTTTGTTTCCCTAAAGCAATTTTTCCCATTAGTTCATAATCAAATACTTCATCAATTAAAGCAAAGATTTTATTTGCTTTATCTTGTGTATTTAACTCTTTTTGTTTTAAAACTTCTAAAGCACTATCTACTTTAGTTGTCATTACATTTACAATTTCATCTTTTTTTAGTGCATTTGCACTTGTTAATAAAAAAGCTGATAAAAGTAAAATTTTAAAAATATTTTTCATTTAACTTATTCCTTTATTTGTTGATTTCTTCTTTGTTCATAAATATCCCTTAAGAATGGATATAAATCTAAGGCATCTTTCTTGATGTTTTCATATTGACCTAATTTTAATGAAACGCTGTTGATAGTTTTTACACCTGTAATTGCAAGAGCTTCAAGAGCTGTATCTGGTATTTTGTATCCTATGTCACTTGAGCCTGTAACAGAAATTGGACTTACATATCCATCTGGAACCATACTAAACATATCTCTTAAGTTAGATGGACCAATTAAAGGTAATACAATATGAAAACCACTTCCTACACCATAGTGACCAAGTGTTTGACCAAAGTCTTCATCATACTGTTTCCATCCTAACTCTTTTGTAGCAGGATCCATTACCCCACCTAAACCCCAAATTGTATTTACTACAAATCTTCCAAGTTCTACACCTGCATTCTCAAACTTTAGCTGTAAGATATTATTTGTAAATCTAATTGGAAAAAGCAAGTTATCAAAAAAGTTTGAAACTCCAACTCTTACATCTTGCGGTAAAATATAAGCATAACCTTTTGCCACAGGATTTAGTACATAAATAAATGCATAATCATTGAAAGTTGTCATAACTCTATTGTAACCACTTAAAGGATCAAAAACAGTTTGCTTATTTTCTTGTTTAAATTCACTATCAAACTCATCAGAAAAATCATCAAAACTACTATCATCTTGTGATGTTTCTACTGTTTTTTGTATTGGCGCAGTATTTTCTACATTTGCATCTTTACTTGCACATGCAGTAAAAGAAATAGCAATAAGTATTACTAAAATAAGATTTTTCAAAACTCTTCCTCATAATTTTATTAAATATTATATAGAAAAAATGTGAAAAGAATGTTGAAAGAGTTTTTTAATTATTTAATTGATTTAAAACATTAATTGCTTGTAAGGGGTCTACTTGAATTCCATTTATTCTAAATGCGTAGTGTAAGTGAGGTCCAGTTATTCTTCCTGTTGCACCACTAAGTCCTATTATCTCACCTTTTTTTACAAAATCTCCAACTTTAAAATGCATTTTACTTAAGTGATAATAACATGAATAAACTCCATGACCATGATCTATTACTATTGAGTTTCCTGCATAAAATCTATTTTGGGCAATCTTTACAATTCCAGAGTTTGAAGCAACAATTGGTGTTCCTACTTTTGCTCTAAAATCTGTGCCACTATGATAAGATTTTAACTCATTATTATAAACTCTTTTTGTTCCAAAAGCACTAGTTATTTTAGAGTTCATAGGATAAATAAAGTCTTCATTCCATAAAATTTCATCGCTTACACTTCTGTAAACTTTCATGGCTTCTTCATACTCTTTTTTAGTTCTTTCAACTCTTTGTTTACTTGGCTTAAATTTAGATTTTGAAACATTAATTGTTTCACTTTTATAATTTCCATCAATAACATTTAACTTAATTGATTTAAACTGTTTTTTATTGTTTTTAAAATAAGAGATTATGATTTTATATTCATCTGGTTTTTTATAGTATGAAATAGGAATTAAAGCATAATATTCATCTTTTTTAAAACTATTTTTTTTAAAGTTTAGATTTAAAGGTTCTTTATCCATTAAAGTCAATTTTGCTTGTTTTATATCTTTTGCTTCAAGTCTTAAAAGTGCAGTTTGTGCATTTTTTATGCTGTTTTTTTCAAAATAAAGCTTAATCTCATTTGCATAAGCAAAGTTACATAATAAAATAAGTGTTATAAGTTTTTTAATCATCATGGCAAATTGTAACAAATTCTCTTTAAAGTTTAATCAAAATAATAAAAAAAGAGTGTAAAATCAAGTCATATTAAATTTTGCAAGGCTTAAGATATGAAAAACAAATATAGAATAGAGTGTGATTTATTAGGTGAAAAAGAGATTTCAAATAAGTATTATTATGGAATACAAACATTAAGAGCAAAAGAGAATTTTTCAATTTCAGGTGTTCCTTTATCAAACTTCCCAAAACTTATAATTGCACTTGCTCAGGTTAAAAAAGCTTCAGCTTTAGCAAACAATGAGTTAGGACTTCTTGATAATGAAATCTGTGATGCTATTTGTAGTGCTTGTGATGAACTTTTTGCAAAAAAATATCATAAACAGTTTATTGTAGATGTTATTCAAGGAGGAGCTGGTACATCTACAAATATGAATGCAAATGAGGTTATTACAAATATTGCTTTAGAATTAATAGGAAAGAAAAAAGGTGAGTATGAGTTTATTCACCCAAACAATCATGTTAATATGTCTCAATCTACAAATGATGTTTACCCAACTGCTGTAAGACTAGCACTTTATGAATATCTATGTAAACTTCAAAATAAAATGCAAATACTAAAAGACTCATTTTCTACAAAAGCAAAAGAGTTTGAAAATATCATAAAAATGGGAAGAACTCAACTTCAAGATGCTGTTCCTATGACACTAGGGCAAGAATTTAACTCATTTGCTCTAATGATTGACGATGATATAAAAGTAATTGAAATGGTTAAAGATTTAGTAGCTCAAATGAATCTTGGAGGAACTGCAATAGGTACAGGAATAAATACAGATTCAAAATATGCAGCACTTGTAAAAGAGAAATTAGAAGAAGTTACAAATAGACCCTTTGTTACAGCTTGTGATTTAGTAAAAGCCACACAAGATACTTCTACTTTTGTTCATGTATCAGGGGTTTTAAAATCAATTGCCACAAAAATATCAAAAATTTGTAATGACCTAAGACTTTTAAGTTCAGGTCCAAGAACAGGATTAAATGAAATAAATCTTCCAAAAATGCAACCAGGAAGTTCAATTATGCCAGGAAAAGTAAATCCAGTAATTCCAGAAGTTGTAAATCAAGTAGCCTTTCAAGTAATAGGATATGATACTACTATTTCTTTAGCTAGTGAAGGAGGGCAGTTACAACTAAATGTATTTGAGCCAATAATTGCTTATAATCTTTTTCAATCAGTAACTATGATGTGTAATGCCTTTGAAACTTTAGCTTTTAAGTGTGTTGATGGAATTACAGCAAATGAAGATATTTGTAGAAATCAAGTTCTAAACTCTATTGGTTTAGTTACTGCACTTAATCCATATATTGGTTACCATAATGCAACTTCTGTTGCAAAAGAAGCATTAGATAAAAATAGAAGTGTATATGATATAGTTTTAGAAAGAAAACTTCTTTCAAAAGAGCAATTAGAGGAGTATTTAAAACCTGAAAATATGACTCACCCCTCATTTTCAGGTGAATGTAAACTTTAAATAATGGCATATTTATTACAAACTTGTTATAATCCCCACAAAAAACATAATTGGAGTATTTTTTATGGGTAGAGCCTTTGAATATAGAAAAGCAGCAAAAATGAAAAGATGGGGAGCGATGTCAAGAGTTTTCCCTAAACTAGCAAAATCAATTGAGATTGCAGCAAAAGCTGGTGGTCCTGATCCTGAGATGAACTCAGCATTAAGAACTGCTATTTTAAATGCAAAAGCTGAAAATATGCCAAAAACAAATATTGAAGCAGCAATTAAAAGAGCTACAGGAAAAGATGCAGCTAACTATACAGATGTAAACTTTGAAGGTAAAGGACCTCATGGTGTACTAATCTTTGTTGAAACAGCAACAGACAATAATACAAGAACAGTAGCAAATGTAAAAATGCACTTTAATAAAAATGGTGGTTCAATGGCACCAACTGGTTCATTAGAGTTTATGTTTGATAGAAAAGCAATTTTTGAATTCAACAAAACTGATGATATGGATATTGAAGAGTTAGAGTTAGAACTAATTGATGCTGGTTTAGAAGAGATTGAAGAAGAAGATGGAATTGTTTTAGTAACAGCTGACTACAAAGATTTCGGAACTTTAAATAAAGCATTTGAAGATATGGGAATTGAACTTACAAAAGCTAAGTTAGAGAGAATCTCAAATAATCCTCAAGAGTTTACAGAAGAACAACAAGAAGATATTGGAAAGTTATTAGAAAAACTTGAAGATGACGATGATGTTCAAGCTGTATTTACAAATATGGCATAATTTAAACTATTTAAAACAAAGAGTTTAAACTCTTTGTTTTAATATACTTGCTTACCTAAAAGATTACTTTTACTACTACTTTGCGTAGTTATACTTTTTGATTTTGAAATACCTTTAGCTTTTATTTTTTCAATTACTCTTTGGATATTAGAAATTCTAGTACTTGAACTTGGGTGAGTTGAAAAAAATTCATTTGTTTCTTGTTTTCCTTTACTCATATTTTTCCAAAAGTTTAAAGCCTCATGTATATTATAACCTGCTTTTGCCATAAGATAAATACCTATTTCATCTGCTTCATTTTCTTGTAGTCTTCCATAAGGAAGCATGACACCTAGTTGACTACCAACTCCATAAGCTTGATTAAATACATTTGTATACTCAGGAGCAGTTGAAGCTAGTACCACATTTCCAATTACTTGTATACCTTGTTGAACCATTGCAGAACTCATTCTCTCCGCGCCATGTCTAGCTAAGGCATGGGCAACTTCATGAGCCATTACAGTTGCTAGTTGAGCGTCATTTTTTGCAACTTCTAAAATTCCTGTGTAAACTACTACTTTACCACCAGGTAAACAAAAAGCATTTTTTGCATCATTCTTTACTAGATTAAACTCCCATTGAAAATCAGGTCTATTTGCAACTTGAGCAATTTTCATTCCTATATTATGAACTCTTCTTGCATCATTTGTATTTGTAATAACTTCTGATTTTGAAAGAGTTTGTTTATATGACTTTTCACCTAAAGCTAACTCTTCTTTTGGTGACATGAAAATCATTTGAGATCTATTTGTATAGGGTGTTTTTTGAGTACAACCTATAATAATCATTGCAAAGATAGTTAATAAAAGAGTATTTCTTAAGAACTTCATTATGCATCCTTTTGTGTTTTTTCTATTATACTAAAACTTTTTAGTGTAAAAACTGTGGATACTGGTTGTTTTTAATAAATTTTAATATTATCTCAAATAGTTCTTCTTTCCCTTCACCTTTTACAATAATATGTCTTTTAGCTTCAATAATTTCTATTTCTTTATCCTTAGAACTAATTTTCTCAAATATTTCATAGGCACTACTTGCATTTACAACTGGATCATCTTTTGCTTGTACTATTAAACAAGGTTGAGTTACATTTTTTAGCTTTTTTCTTGTAACTTCCATTAGTAAACTTAGTTGTTTGATTGATTCTAAATAAAACTTGTCATAATTAACTGTAGGGTTTTCAGAATTATTTTCAATATAATCTTTTGAATAGCTATTACTATTAAATTTCTTTACAAGGTCATTCCAAAATGATACAGCAGGGAGTAAAGTTTTTACTCTAATATCTTTTAAGTTTAAAGCTGCATTTATACATACTATTCCACTAAACTCATGATACTTTTTATCAGCACTAAGTAAAGATAATAATCCTCCTGTTGAAAAACCAACAATAAACACTTTTTTATATTTAATTGAAGCTATTGTTATTGTTTGACATACACTTTTATACCAATCTTCCCATTTTTTATCTTTTAGGTCTTCAGGACTTGTTCCATGTCCATCAAGTCTAGGTGAATAAACTGCAAATCCAGCACTATGTAAATAGATACTTAACTCTTCAATCTCTTTAGGACTTGAAGAGAAACCATGAACTGTAATAATACAAGTATCACTAGTTTCTAAATCAAGATATTTATTTTCGCCAATATTAATATCTTTAACATCAGCAAACTCTTTAAACTTTCTATAGCTTTTCATATAAGACTCTTTTTGTTGTCTTAGTACATGTTTAACTATTTTTTTATTGATTTTCTCAGTTGTATTGTTTATATAATCTTTTGCAATTTTAACAACTTTATCATTTACTAGAATTTCATTTAAAATTACTTTTAAAATATTTTTTATTCTAATAGTATGATGAGTATAGCTATTAAGTAGTTTATGTTTATTTATTATATATTCATCTACATTATCATAGATAATTTCGTCTTTTATTGCGATTTTTAAAACTTCTTCAAACTGTTCATACTTTTCATAAGATATTAAATATATTAAATCTTTATCAATATCATCATCTAAGAAATAGTCTCTATTTCTTAATTTATTTATCACAAGATAGATAAGTCTTTTAAATACTTTTATATTAATTCTTTTTTTAGGGTATAAGAAAAGTATTAATATAAAAATATGGTCAAAATTTATTGTTAGTGATTGATAAATTTGGTTCATAAAATTATGTGTAGTTTCATATCTAATAGCACTTATAACTTTTGAATGATTAGGTTCTTTGCTGTATTTTTCAAGTAGGGCTTTTGTACTAATTGGTTCTAAAACTTGAATAATAATTTTAGAATTTAAAACGATATTACTCTCTATTTCTAACTCTTCTTTAAAATTATCACCGATACTATCCATCAGTTTTTCAACCATATCAACTAAAAAGTTTCTACCATTTCTTAGTTTTGAATAGGAAATATTTATAGGTACTATCATTGTGTCATTTTCATTAATCTCACTACAATTATTTATAAAATATTTTCTTTGAAACTTTTTGAAGTTTTTGATTCTATGATTAAAATAGTCTTCTCTTAAAGCTTGTGAAAGTAGGGCGAAGTAACTAGCACCTGTGTAAACTCTTTGACATGAGCCATCTATTTTTACGCAGAAATGTTTACCTATTTTCTCAATATCTTTAGCTTTAACCATTCTTCCTTCAGGGAAAACCATCCAATCCTTGCAAGATGTTACTAAATCTCCAAGGATATGGTTGTTTCTAAGAGGGTCTGATTTTTTCATCGCCCCAAGGTTACTTAAAAAATCTCCAAAATAGGTTTTAAATAGTGAATCATCAGCAATAACTCCTACTTTTTTACCTGTAAGATTATACATAGTATAAGGTACAAGCATTGCTTCTGTTCTTGTAAAATGATTTGCTACAAAAATTCTAGGGTTGTTTTTGGGAATATTCTCTATTCCTTTTACTTCTACATTTGCATCTAGAATTTTTTCTAACAAACTTAAAATATACCCATTAGTATTTATTAACAAATCTTTTCTTTTCATTTTGAAGCCTTATACTCCTCAACACTGAAAGAATCTACACTAATAACTTCTTGTTTTAATTCATGAGCTTCTTTCATAGAGGCTGCTTTTTCTTTATTGATTAAACCTTTTTCTATAAGCTGTTTAATCATCTCATCAAATTCACCTTGTTGTATTGCATTCTCTTTTATTGCAGTTTTTAAGATTTTGAAACTATCTTGATTTAATCTATTTAATTTAACTGCTTTTTGTAGTTTTGCAAATCTATCTTCTTCATTTTTATCAACAAAGATGTTTGAGCAAAGTTCATTTAAACTCTCTTCATCTTTTAATGTATCTATGATTTTTGCATTTAGTTTATCATCAGCTTTAACTCCAAAGGCATTTAGTTTTACAATTGGTAAAAGCCAAGATAATCCACCAAGATTTGAGATAATCTCTTCTCTTGCTATTTGAATATCATTAAAACAATAATCACAAACATAAGTTACTAAAGCTTCATGCTCTTTTTTAGGGTTGTTTTCAAACTCTCTTAATGTAGCAGTAATTAAGTATAGATTTGAAAGAATATCCCCAAATCTAGCACTTATATTTTCTCTTTTTTTAAGTGCAGGCCCTAAAATACCTAAAGCAACATTTGCTAAGAAAGTAAACTCAGAACTAACCCAAGTAACTTTTTGTTTATATCTAGTAAACTCACCTTTTTCACAAATAATATGACCTCTTGTAAAATAATAGAATAGTGTTTTACAAAATGAACTATATCCTAAGTTTACATGGGCAAAGAAACCTTTATCAAAGCTTTCTACATTATTTGATCTTAAAGCATTTATTTCTTTATAGATATATGGATGAGATTTTATTAAACCTTGTCCAAACTGCATTAAGTTTCTAGTTAAGATATTTGCTCCCTCAACTGTAATAGAAATAGGTAAAGCAAAATAAGCATGTGCTAATAGGTTGTTTTTACCTCTAATAATAGCACTACCACCTAAAACATCCATAGAGTCATTTATAACTTCTCTAAATTTCTCAGTTGCATGATATTTCATAACTGAGTTAATAACACCTGGTTTCTCACCATTGTCAATTGCATCTAAAGTATAATTTCTACTTGCATTTAACATATAAGTAAAAGCAGCAACTTTTGCAATTTTTTCTTCTACACCCTCAAAGTGGTTGATACTTAATCCAAATTGTTCTCTTAATTGTGAGTATGAACTTACAATATTTAGAGCATATTTACTTCCACCTAAAGATACAGAAGGAAGCGAAATACCACGACCAATAGATAAAGATTCAACTAACATTTGCCAACCTTTACCAATACCATCAACACCACCAATAATATCTTCTAAATCTATAATTACATCTTTACCATATAAAGGCGAGTTTACAAAAGGAATAGTAAGAGGGTCATGTCTTTTTGAGTTATCAACACCATCTTTTTTATGGTCAACTAAACCAAAAGTAATTCCAAGATTTTCTTTCTCACCTAGTAAATGCTCAGGGTCTTTTAAAACAAAAGCTAGACCAATTAAAGTTGCAATATTTCCTAAAGTAATATATCTCTTTTCAAAGTTAAGTTTTATTCTAATTTTTCCAGATTCATCTTTAAATAAAACACCATTAGATTTAATAGATGTTGCATCACTACCTGCATTTGGTTCAGTAAGTCCAAAACAAGGTACTTGCTTACCTGTTGCTAAATCTTTTAGGTATTTATCTTTTTGTTCATTTGTTCCGTGTTTTTCTATTAATTCAGCAGGTCCAAGTGAATTTGGAACCATAACTGTAATAGCTAAAACTTGAGATCTTGATACTAGCTTTTCAATTACTTTTGAGTGTGCTGTTGCACTAAATCCAAGACCACCATACTTTTTAGGAACTATCATTCCAAAGAACTTTTTATCTTTGATAAACTGCCAAACTTCTGGACTTAAATCTCTATCTTGGAAGATTTGCCAATCAGTAGTCATAGCACATAATTGTTCAACTTCATTATCTAAGAAGGCTTGTTCTTCTTCTGTAAGTTCAGTAATTTTCTCTTCTAAAACTTCACTAAAGTTAACTCTTCCTTTGAAGTAACTTGATTCAACCCAGTTAGTTCCTGCTTGAAGTGCTGCTTCTTCTGTTTGAGAGATTTGTGGAAGTAAGCCGTTTTTATTTATAAAGTCAACAAGTTTTTTAGTTATAAACTTTATTCTTAAAGGCTGAATTAAAAATAATGCAGCTAAAGCAAAGAATATAATCCAAGATATTGCACCAAAGTCAAAGAATACAAATGAGTAAACTCCAACAACTGTAAAGTAAGTATATAATGGGAAACTCATATATCCCAGAACTAAAAGAATTAAAATTAAAATTAGTGTTTCCATAATGTCTCTCCTGTATTGAAGTCTTTGTCTTGTTCTTGAAGTTTTAATAATAAAGAACTTGGTTTAAATCTTTCCCCATAAGTTCTTTCATATTTCTCTAAACTTTTAACAACATTTTTAATCCCTATTTTATTTGCTAAAGTACAAAGTCCACCTTTATATGGAGGGAAACCTGTTCCTGTTATCATAGCAAAGTCTATAATAGTTGGATCATCAACAATTCCTTCTTCTAAACATCTTGAGGCTTCATTTATCATAATAAATATACATCTATTAATAATATCCTCGTCATTTAAAATTTTACTCTTCTTATCTAGCAATTGCGTAACATTAGGGTTTACGTCTTTTGCTTTTTTACCTTTATATGTATAAAAGCCAGAACCTGTTTTAACACCCAATTCTTTTTTGTTATAAATTTTCTCTATTAAAGGAGCAACAGGCATTCTACTACCATAAGACTCATTTAATATATGTGCAACTTTATAACCTATATCAATTCCAACTGTATCAGCTAAAGTAAAAGGTCCCATTGGCATACCAAAATTTTTGATAAGTTTATCAATATGTTTTATATCACCATGCTCTTCTAAAATAAATGCAGCTTCATTTAAATAAGGAAGTAAAATTCTATTTACAATAAATCCTGCACAATCTCCTACTAAAATAGGAGTTTTACCACAAGAGATTAAAAGTTCAAAAACTTTATTTATAGTCTCTTTTGATGTATGTGAAGTTGGTATTACTTCTACTAGTGGCATCATATTTACAGGATTAAAGAAGTGAACTCCTAAGAAGTTTTCTTTATTTTTAATATCACTTGATAATTTTTCAATAGATATAGATGAGGTATTTGTAGCAATAATTGCATCATCTTTCATACTATTTTCTAAGCTTTTAAAAGCATCTTTTTTTGCTTTTTCATCTTCAATAATAGCTTCTATGGCAATATCACTATTTTTTAAACCTTCAAACTTATCTGTATAAGTGATTTTATTTAGTTTAAAATCAACTTGATTTGTTGTCATTCTTCTTGTTTTTACTAAGAAGTCATATATTTTAGATACATCTTTTAAAATGCTATGAATTTGCTCAATTTTTCTAACTTTGATTCTTACATTTTGAAGATATTTTGAAAATAGCCAAATAATACCTTTTCCCATAACTCCATTTCCTAGAATAACAGCATTATTTATAGGATTAGTTGTTTTCTCATAATTTTTATTTAGTTTTTGGAAAGTAAAAAATAGTTTAATCATATTTTTTGATTCATGAGTTATTGCTATTTTTGAAAACTCTCTTGCTTCTACTTTTAAACCTTCATTAAATGATCTTGCAAAAGTATCTTTTATAACTTCTAGGGCTACATAAGGAGCTTTGAAATCTTTATTTACTTTTCTTTCTAAATTTTTATAAGCTTTTGAAAATACTATTTCTCTTAAAGGCCATGTTTCAAGTAAAGCAAACTTCTTTCTACTTTTTACTTCATTTTTTATAGCTTTTTGTATGAAATCTTCAAGTTTAGACTCTTTTTGTCCATCATCAAAAATCTCATCAACAAGTTTTATTCTATAAGCTTTTTTTGCATCAAGGTTTTTACCACTTAAGATAATATCTAAAGCATTTACAAGTCCTACTATTTTTGGAGCTCTTAAACATCCTGCAAAACCTGGGAATATTCCTAGTTTTATTTCAGGAAAAGCAAGTTTAGTTTTAGAACTTGTTGTTGCAACTCTATATGTACAAGCTAAAGCTAACTCTAAACCTCCACCCATACAAGCACCATTTATATAAGCGATTGATGGAAAAGGAAGATTTTCTAACTTATTAAAAATAGAGTGTACTTTCATAAGAAGTTCATAAATCTCTTCTTCTTTACTTAAAGTCTCAATCTCTTCAATATCAGCACCAGCAATAAAAATATTTTTCTTAGCACTTTGAACTAAAAGAGCTTTTATAGAAGAATTATTTTTTATTACATCTAAAGTCTCATCAAATTCACTTAAGACTTTTGTAGATAGTTTGTTTACTTTTTCATTTTCTAAGTCAAAAGTTATTCTTGCAATACCATCTTTGATTTCTAAATTTAAATTCTTCATTTTACACCTCCAATAAGAAAGCTGCACCTTGTCCACCACCAATACATAGTGTTGCTAAGGCTTTTTTAGCTTTTCTTCTTCTAAGTTCTTTAAGTGCAGTTAAAACTATTCTTGCACCACTCATTCCAACAGGGTGACCAAGAGCTATTGCTCCACCATTTATATTTAGTATAGATTCATCAATTTCACCAATTGCATCACTTCCAAAAGTTTTTTTACAAAAGCTTTTTGATTTAAAAGCTTCTAGATTTGCTATTACTTGTGCTGCAAAGGCTTCATTTAACTCTATTACATCTATATCTTTTAGTGAAGTTCCTGTTTTATCAAAAAGTTTTTTAGTTGCATAAACAGGCCCTAAGCCCATTCTTGAAGCTTCTAATCCTGCATAAGAATAGTCACTTATAAAGCCAAGTGGTTCAAGGTTTAACTCTTTTGCTTTTGATTCAGTAGTAACTATTAAACTACAAGCTCCATCTGATACTTGTGATGAATTACCTGCTGTTACTGTTCCACTTAATCTATCAAAAATAGGTCTTAGTTTTGAAAGACTTTGCATATTTTGATTAAATCTTACTCCGTCATCATCAATAATTGAAGCATCTTTAGTCATGATAGGATGAATCTCATCTTTTAAAACTCCATCTTCAATAGCTTTTTGAGCTTTTAGATGAGAGTTTAGGGCATATTCATCTTGAGCTAATCTACTTATTTTAAACTCATTTGCTAAGTTTTCAGCTGTAATACCCATAATTTTTCCAGAAATGGGGTCAGTTAATCCAGATATTAAACCAATAACAGGTTTTAAAAAGCTTGGTCTAAAACTTCCTAATATTTTAAGTTTTTCTTGAGAACTTCTAGCATAAGTTAGTTTTGTAATAAGTCTTCTTAATTTATCACTATGAAGCAGTGGAATATTACTCATAGACTCAACTCCACCTGCTAGGTATAAGTCACCTTGATTTGTATGAATTTTTTCAATTGCTGATGAAATTGCTTGCATCCCTGAAGCACAGTTTCTATGAACTGTGTATGCAATCGTACTTTGAGGGAATCCAGCTTTTATAGCTAATACTCTTGCTATATTTGCTGCATTTGCTGGTTGTGCTACGTTTCCTATTATTACTTCATCAAAAAGTTTATAGTCAAGATTATTTCTTGAAATAAGCTCTTTTGTAATTATAGCTCCTAATGTATCTGCACTAACTAAATCTAATTTGCCATTTGCTTTAGCGATAGGACTTCTAAGTCCGTCTATTATTGCTATTCTTTCTTTCATGATGGCTCTCCTAATACATACTTTTTATGTCATTTTCATATTTTTGTTCAATAAAGCTTCTACAGACTTTCATTGAAGGTGTTAATTCCCCAGTTTCAATTGAAATATCATTTGTTATTAATCTATATTGAACTACTTTCTCCCATTGATTTAACTCTTTATTTACTTCTTGAATATAATTATTTATTTCAGAAGTAATTTTTTCATTATTATAATACTCTTGTATTGTTAAGTCTTTATTTAGTCTTTTTTCTTCTTTGAAAATCTCCTTGTCTACAAAAAGTAAAGCTGTAGTATATTTTTTGTTATTAGCTATTATTACAGCAAACTCAATATATTTATTTTTTGCTAACTTTTGCTCTATTTGAACAGCTGCTACATACTCTCCTGTTGATGTTTTAAATACTTCTTTCTTTCTACTTGTAATAAATAAGTAACCTTGTTCATCAATTTTTGCTACATCCCCTGTATGTAACCAACCCTCAATATCTATAGTTTCACTTGTTAGTTTTTCTTGGTTTAAATAACCTTTCATTAAAGAAGGCCCTTTTACTAAAAGTTCTCCATCTTCTAGAATTTTTATTTTTGCACTAGGTATTACTCTACCTGATGAACCAAGTCTATTTGCTTTTGGATAGTTTGTTGAAATAACTGGTGAAAATTCAGTAAGGCCATAACCTTGGTAAATTGGAACACCAATATTATTGAAAAATACTGCTATATCTTTTGGAAGAGCAGCACCACCACTTACAAGCTTAGTAAGTTTTGAGCCAAAGATATCTCTGAATTTACTATAAACTAGTTTATTAAAAAAACTAAAAGTTATAGTATCTTTTTGAATATTCTCATTTTGAGCATACTCAAAAGCTTTTGAAGCTAACAGTTTGCTAATAAAAGGTTTATTCTCGATATTATTTTGAATCTTATTGTAGATCTTTTCTAAAAGTCTTGGAACTGCTGTCATAATAGTTGGTCTTACTATTTTTAAAAGATTCGCAACATTTGTAATTTCATCAACAAAATAGATACTAATTCCTCTACTTAAATAGTAGCTCATTACAGTTCTTTCAAAAATATGTGCTAAGGGCAACAATGACAATGCTGTTTCATTTTGATTTAATGAAATAAGAGTATTAATATCATGGAGTTGTGAAACTATATTTTTATGAGTTAACATAACTCCTTTAGGAGTTCCAGTGTTACCACTTGTATATATAATTGAAAAGATTTCATCTTCACTTGGTATATGTGGTTCAAAACCTTTAGAGTCACATATTTGTTGACCTATTACTAAAATATCATCTACATTAAAGAACCTATCTTCCTTAATACAAAAGTTATGGGTAATAAAAATAAGTTCACTATTTTCATCTTCTATATCTTTTATTCTCTCTTCATTATCAATAAAGATGTATTTTATATTTGCGTCTTGTATTTCAAAGTTCAAATTTTTAGAAGATATATTTGCAAAAATAGGAACACTAATAGCACCAACTTCATGTATAGCAAAATCAAAAATAAGCCAAAATGGAGATGAATCAGCAAATATTGCTACACAATCACCTTTTTTTACTCCTAAATCTTTCATTGCTAGACTTAGACAAATTACTTTGTTTTTAAAAGCTTCAATTGAAATTGATTTATATTGGTTGTTTTCAAGATAATTTAGAAAAGTACTGTTTTCATAATTATTTGTGATGTGAGAAAATAGCTCACTGTAAGTTTTAAAATTATAAGAATCCATAGTGTATCCTTTCACCAATGAATATTTAGACTATTGTACCATTAAAATTAAAAAAATTCGAAAATAATTTTTTTAATATATAAATTTTATTATTTTTTAAGAAATGAACTATTAATCATAAAAGTTGTAAAATTCCAATAAAACTAGGACTCTTATGGAAGCAAAAAGAGGAAATATTTTTGGAGTA
Organism: Arcobacter pernae; assembly: GCF_049472135.1. Taxonomy (NCBI): domain Bacteria; kingdom Pseudomonadati; phylum Campylobacterota; class Epsilonproteobacteria; order Campylobacterales; family Arcobacteraceae; genus Arcobacter; species Arcobacter pernae. The sequence continues at coordinate 231,983 of NZ_JBMOVV010000004.1, read as the reverse complement.
CTTGCTATTTTATTATGGGCATCATTAGGTTTATTCTCTATAATAACTACAAATATTCCAGCTTTTCAATTAACTGCAATCTCTTTTTTTATTGCATCTTTTATAGGTTTATTATTACTAAAAAAACAAAGTATTCATATAAGCCAACTGTTTAAAATTTCACCAAAAGTTTGGCTTATTGGTGTGTGTGGACTATTTGGGTATCATTTTTTCTATTTTCTTGCTATTAAAAACGCTCCTGCTGTTGAAGCTAATCTTTTAAACTATCTTTGGCCTTTATTAATAGTTGTTTTTTCAGCATTTTTACCAAATGAAAAATTAAGATGGTACCATGTTTTAGGGGCAAGTTTAGGTCTTTTGGGAGCTTTTTTTCTTGTTTCAAAAGGAGGTGAGTTTAGTTTTGAAACTCAATATATATGGGGTTATGTTTTTGCTTTAATTGCTGCACTTACTTGGTCTTCATATTCTGTGATTTCAAAGACTTTATCTCATGTTCCAACATATGCAGTTACAGGATTTTGTATTGTAACAGCAATTTTATCTACAATTTGTCATTTAATTTTTGAAGTAACAGTAGTTCCTAATTCTTTGGAGCTTTTTGGAGCTTTAATGTTAGGGCTTGGACCTGTGGGAGGGGCTTTTTATTTGTGGGACTATGGAGTTAAAAATGCAGATATTAAACTTTTAGGCTCAATCTCATATTTTACGCCATTATTGTCAACACTTTTATTAGTTCTTTTAGGTTATGCAAATTTTACAATAGCTATTGTTTTAGCTTGTATCTTAATAATTCTAGGCTCTTTTATAAGCTCTTTTGAGTATTTAAAGCTAATTAAAAACTTTATATTTTATAGAAAATAAAAGGGTAATCCTTTTATTTATCTAGTCTCATTTCATCTAAAGCTTCAATAATTTCTATAGCTTCTTCTTCTTCAATATCATTATTATCTAAGTCTTCAACTAATTTATCAAAGAATTTTTTCATTTCTTTTAACTCTTCAAACTCTTCTTTATCATCACTTGTAGCTTTCCAAGATTGAGTTATATTTGCAAGTTCTAATAAACTCTCATCAAGTTCTGGAATGAACTCTTCTTTTAAAATTTTTTCAAGTTTTTGAATATTTGACATATATCTATCCTAATTTTTTTGTGATTATAACAAAAGTTTGTTTATTATGTTAATATTTAGCTAAGTTAGTTCTTTTAAAGAAGTTTATTATTTATACTAAAAGGATAAATTATGCAATATAGAATAGAAAAAGACACAATGGGTGAAATGCAAGTACCAAATGATAAATATTGGGCAGCTCAAACTCAAAGAAGTATTGAAAACTTTCCTATTGGTGAAGAAAAAATGCCAAAAGAGATAGTTCATGGTTTTGCATATCTTAAAAAAGCTTGTGCAATAGTAAACAATAAACTTAAAAGATTAGATGATAAAAAGACAAAAGCAATTTTTCAAGCCTGCGATGAAGTTCTTGATGGTAAACTTGATGGGAATTTTCCCTTGGTAGTATGGCAAACAGGCTCTGGCACACAATCAAATATGAATATAAATGAAGTCGTAGCAAATAGAGCAAGTGAAATTTTAGGTAGTGATTTTAGAGTTGAAAAATTTGTTCATCCAAATGATGATGTAAATAAAGGTCAAAGTTCAAACGACACTTATCCAACTGCAATGAGAATAGCTTTTGTTTTAGAAATTGAAAATAGATTATTACCAGCAATTAAAGTTTTAAAACAAACATTAGAAAATAAAGAAAAAGAGTTTGAAAATATAGTTAAGATAGGAAGAACTCATTTGCAAGATGCCACACCTCTTACTTTAGGACAAGAAATATCAGCTTATGTTCATATGCTTGATAAAGCTTTATTACAAATAGAAGATTCAATAAAATATATAGTAGAGCTTGCTATTGGTGGTACTGCTGTTGGAACTGGTCTTAATTCTCATCCTGATTTCTCACCAATGGTTGCAGAAGTTTTAAATGAAATTACACAAACAAAATATAAATTTAAATCCCACCCAAATAAATTTCATGCTTTAACTTCCCATGATGCAGAAGTAGTATTAAGTGGTGCTTTAAATGCCTTGGCTTCAAATCTAATGAAAATAGCAAATGACATAAGATGGCTTTCATCAGGCCCTAGATGTGGAATAGGGGAGATAAATATTCCAGAAAACGAACCAGGAAGCTCTATCATGCCTGGAAAAGTAAACCCTACACAAAGTGAAGCTATGACTATGGTAGCTGTACAAGTTATGGGAAATCATACAACTATTAGTATAGCAGCATCACAAGGTAATTTTGAGTTAAATGTATTTAAGCCTGTAATTGCATTAAATATTATTCAATCAATTAGGTTATTAAGTGACACAATGCATGCTTTTAATGATAACTGTGCAGTAGGAATTGAAGCAAATAGATTTAATATTGAAAAGTATTTAAATGAATCACTAATGTTAGTTACAGCATTAAATCCATATATAGGTTATGAAAAAGCTGCATTGATTGCAAAAACAGCACATAAAAACGGTACATCATTAAAAGAAGAAGCTATGAATTTAGGTATTTTAACTTATGATGAGTTTGATAAGTATGTAAGACCTGAAGAGATGATTAAAGCAAAAGTGTAAGAGATCTCTTACACTTTGATAACATATATACCTTCAAAATCAACACAAACTTCATTATCTTCAATAATTGAGGATTTGATTTTTAAAGAAGCACTGCCTTTTTCTTTAATTTTTTGTGCAACATTTTCTATCTCTTTAGGTGAAGGTTTTTGTGTATAACAAAGAATATCTTTCGTTACTGGTTTTCTATAAGAGTTTTCATTTTTTATTACAACAATATTTTTACTATCTATATTTAATTCTTGAGAAATTAACCAACACATACTCCAAGAAGAGATAATAGTCATAGTACTTAAACTTCCACCAAAAGCAGTGCCTTTATCATTTATGTTTATTTTTAATGGGGCTGTTGTTATAAGCTCTTTATCATTAAAAGTATTAATTTTTATATCCATAAGCTTTGTTAATGGTATTTCATTATGTAGTTTGTTCTCTAATTTTTTTATCAAAATCATTCCTAATATAATTAAAAGTATGAGATTATAGTAATATCTACTTTAAATCATAGAAAAAATAGTAATGACAGTTTTTGTCAAAAGGTGCACAAAAGTTGTACAAAGTATTAAAAATGAGAAATTTAAGTTTTAAGAGAAAATTATATAAAAGTAGAAAAAAATGAGTAAATTTAGACTCTTTATTGCCCTAGAATACTATTTTTCACTAGGGCATCCTTTTAAAAATAGCTTAATGACAGCTAATTTTGTAACTTTTATTTACATAAATTAAAACTTGTACAATAGTTTGCAATTTTTGTACATACTAATTTTTTTGTTTATGTTATAATGATTCCAAACTTTTTAAATCAAATAGGAGATAATATATGAGTTTATTAGCTGATTACAAAGCACACACGCAAGAAAGACTTAATGAGGGTGGATTACCTCCATTAGCTTTAACTGCTGAGCAAACTGCTGAATTAATAGAATTATTAAAAGCAGATTCTGTAAAGGAAGCAGAGTACTGTTTAGAATTATTTAAAAACAAAATCAACCCAGGTGTTGATGATGCTGCATACGTTAAAGCTGCATTCTTAAATGACGTTGTTCAAGGAAATGTTGCATGTTCTGTAATTTCTAAGTCTGAGGCTGTTGAAATTTTAGGAACAATGATGGGTGGATTTAACGTTACTCCATTAGTTGAAGCTCTTAAAGTTGAAGAAGTTGCTGATTTAGCTGCTACTCAATTAAAGAACACTATCTTAGTATACGATTCATTTAATGATGTAAAAGATTTAGCTGACGCTGGAAATGCAAAAGCTAAAGAAGTTATCGAGTCATGGGCAAATGGTGAGTGGTTCACTAACAAGCCAGCATTAGAAGAAGAAATTAAATTAACTGTTTACAAAATTCCAGGTGAAACAAATACAGATGATTTATCTCCTGCAACTGTTGCATTTACAAGACCTGATATTCCATTACACGCAACTGCAATGTTACAATCAAGAATGGAAAACCCACTTGAAACTATGGAAGAATTAAGACAAAAAGGTAACCCATTAGCATACGTTGGTGATGTTGTAGGTACTGGTTCTTCAAGAAAATCAGGTATCAACTCTGTTCAATGGCACATGGGTAGAGATATTCCAGGTGTTCCAAATAAGAGAACTGGTGGTGTTGTAATTGGTTCTATTATTGCTCCAATTTTCTTCAATACTGCAGAAGATTCAGGATGTTTACCAATCGAAGCTCCAGTTGATGCATTAGAAACTGGTGATGAAATTGTTGTTAAGCCATACGCTGGTGTAATCGAAAAGAACGGTGAAGTTGTTTCTGAGTTTAACTTATCTCCAAACACTTTAACTGACGAAATGAGAGCTGGTGGTAGAATTCCATTAATTATTGGTAAAGGTTTAACTGCTAAAGCTAGAGAAGCTTTAGGATTAGGTGCATCTGATTTATTCTTAGCTCCACAACAACCAGAAGATAATGGTAAAGGTTATACTCAAGCACAAAAAATGGTAGGTAGAGCTTGTGGTATCGAAGGTGTTAAACCAGGTATGTACGTTGAGCCAATCGCAACTACTGTAGGTTCTCAAGATACAACTGGACCAATGACAAGAGATGAGATTAAAGAATTAGCAGCATTATCATTTGGTGCTGATATGGTTATGCAATCATTCTGTCACACTGCTGCTTACCCAAAACCAGCAGATATTAAATTAAGACATACTTTACCAGATTTCATCAACTCTAGAGGTGGTGTTACATTAAGACCAGGTGACGGTGTTATTCACTCTTGGTTAAATAGATTATGTTTACCAGATACAGTAGGTACTGGTGGAGATTCTCATACAAGATTCCCAATTGGTATTTCATTCCCAGCTGGTTCAGGTCTTATCGCATTCGCTGGTGTAACTGGTTCTATGCCATTAACTATGCCTGAGTCTGTATTAGTTAAATTTACAGGTGAAATGCAACCAGGAATTACTTTAAGAGATTTAGTTAACGCTATTCCTTACCAAGCAATCCAAGATGGATTATTAACTGTTCCTAAGAAAAACAAAAAGAACATCTTTGCTGGTAAAATCATTGAGATTGCTGGATTACCAGATCTTAAAGTTGAGCAAGCATTCGAATTATCAGATTCAGCAGCAGAGAGATCAGCAGCAGCTTGTTCTGTTCAATTAGATAAAGAACCAATCATTGAGTACTTATCTTCAAACATCGCATTAATTGAGAAAATGATTGAAGAAGGTTACGAAGATGCTAGAACTCTTCAAAGAAGAGCTGACAAAATGAAAGAATGGTTAGCTAACCCTGAGTTAATTACTCCAGATGCAGATGCAGAATATGCAGCTACTATCGAAATTAACTTAAATGAAATTACTGAGCCAATCTTAGCTTGTCCTAACGATCCAGATGATGTTGATACATTATCTAACATCTTAGCTGATGAAAACAGACCTACTAAAATTGATGAAGTATTCGTTGGTTCTTGTATGACTAACATCGGATTATTCAGAGCTTTAGGTGAAGTTGTTAAAGGTGAAGGTGAAGTTGCTGCTAAATTATGGGTTGCACCACCAACAAAAATGGATGAAGCTCAATTAACTGAAGAAGGTTACTACGCAATCTTTGGAGCAGCTGGTGCAAGACTTGAAATGCCAGGATGTTCTTTATGTATGGGTAACCAAGCACAAGTATCTGAAGGTTCAGTTGTATTCTCTACATCTACAAGAAACTTCGACAACAGACTTGGTAAAAACTCTAAAGTTTACTTAGGTTCTGCAGAAATGGCAGCAGTATCTGCTTTATTAGGTAGATTACCTTCTAAAGAAGAGTACATGGAGATTGTACCTGCTAAAATTACTGAGCAAAACAAAGATGGTGTTTATAAATACTTAAACTTCCACCAAGTTTCTCAAGAGCAATTAACAGGATTAATGGCTTCTAGATAGTCTTAATCTTTTATCTAAACAAAGAGGATTCCCTCTTTGTTTTTTCTAAATATTTTCTTTCATATATTCCTTCAAACCATTTAAATTTTATTTTTATTGTGTATAATTCAAAAAAAATAAAAGGTTTTTAATTGCCATATATCAAAAAAAAACTTACTGTTACTAAAACTATGAAAATAGAAGAGTTTTTACTTCAAGAAACAAATCTAGACAAAAAAACTATTTTGAGTCTAATAACAAAAGGAAAAATTCTAAATGGTAAAAATAAACGACTACAAAAAAATGAAACAATCAAAGATGGCTATATAAATCTTTATGTTTTTGAAGCAATAACAAAAGGTTTAAAACCTTTATTTGAAACTTTCCATTTTGCTATTTTTGATAAACCATCTGGACTTAAAGTGCATCCAAGTGCAATTGATAATGAATATACACTATTAGATGAAATAGAGTTTCATTTAGGAAAAGAAGCCTCATTGGTTCATAGAATAGATGCCCAAACTTCAGGTTTAGTTTTAGTTTCAAAAAATCCATATAGTCAAATGGTTTTAAATAGTATGTTTGAGGAAAAGAGATATACAAAAAATTATTTAGCCTATGTAGAAGGAAAGATAAATGAGTCTTTATGTATAGATAGTAAAATAGCCAATAGCAAAGGTTTAATAAAACTAAAAATGATAACTTCAGAAAACGGCAAAGAGTCATTAACAAAAATAGAACCTATTTCTTATAATAAACAAAAAGATATTACTTTGGTAAAAGCTATTCCTATAACGGGAAGACAACATCAAATAAGAGTGCATCTAGACTCAATAGGACATAGAATAGTTGGAGATCCAATATATGGAATAAGTGAAGAGTCTTGTGATAAGTTACTTAGAAAAGAAATCTCTTTAGAACAAAGAATTGGACTTACAAAAGCTAAGAGATTAATGCTTCATGCACATAGTCTTGAGTTTGAATTTATGAATACAAAATATAAAATTGTTTCAAAACAAGATTTCAAAATATAAAAACTCTTTTATGAAAACTCATTCACTATTAATTAGAAATATTGTATTATTGGACACTATTTTAATATAATTAAGGATTCATCATATCTACTGCAAAAGAGACTAAAAAAAATTCTATTATTGAAAATTCATTAAAGCTTTTTTCTAAAAAAGGTTTTTATAATACAACAATTCCAGATATTGCAAAAGCCATGAAAATGAGCGTTGGGAATATGTATAATTATTTTTCTTCAAAAGAAGAACTTGCTAAATATGCTATAAAATATTCTACTAATATTTTAGCAGCTGAACTTAAAAAAATAAATCAAATGGATATCTCTTCAAAAGATAAAGTATATCTTTTTGTACGAAACTATTTTGAAAATGTTAAAAACTCACCAGAAGTTGTAGAGTATTTTTTAAGAGTATATTTATCAAATAGAGAAGTATTCAAACAAGGTTGTGAAGGCTTTTTATGTGTAGGAGAGTTTGTAACTGAAGTTATGATTCTTTTAGATGAAGGTGCTCAAAACAAAGAGTTTAGAGAACAAGAGTTTTTCCCTGCATTTGCAATGATTATGGGTTGTTTAGGAGGTTTTGCTTTTCTTTCAGGTGAAGCTGTTCTTGACAAAGATATCTTAGAATACTCTGACTCTATTGCCGATAATATATTTAGAGCCTTAAAGTATGAAGAACAATAAACCAACTATTGTTTGGTTTCAAGCAATAACTTGCAATGGTAATACTCATTCATTATTAAGTGCAAATTCTTCAAGGTTAGAGCTATTTTTAAATAGCTTTAATCTTATCTATCACCCATCTCTTACCATAGATACTTCTTTAGATGATATTTTAAAACTAAAAAACATTGATTTTTTATTAGTTGAAGGCTCAATTACTTCTGATGAAAAATATTATTCAATTAATAAAAACTCAACAAAAAATATCTTAGAAGAGTTATCTAAAAAAGCTAGTTATATTATAAGTGTAGGTTCATGTGCTTCTTATGGTGGAGTTCATAAAAAGTTTGAACAAAACGGTGATATTTTTGGTGTTGAAGAAATTATAGACACGCAAAAATATAAAAATCTAAAACATGAGATAGTAAATCTTACTGGTTGTCCAGTTCATCCAGAGTGGATACTTCAAACAGTTTTTTCTTTAAATAGTTTTGGAAAGATGGATTTAGATGATGAAAAAAGACCACGAGAGCTTTATAGTAATTTAGCACATCATGGCTGTACACGAAATGAGTATTTTGAATGGAAGGTTGAAGGAGATTTTGGTCAGAAAGAAGGATGCTTATTTTATGACCAAGGTTGTAGAGGACCTATGACACATAGTTCTTGTAATAAGATTTTATGGAATGATGTAAGTTCTAAAACTAGAGCTGGAATGCCATGTATTGGTTGTACTGAGAAAGATTTTCCAAGAGAAAATATGCTTGAAACAAAGAAAAATATTGGAATTCCTTTAGATGTACCACTTGGAATTCCTAAGCGTGCTTATCTTTCAATAACAGGTGTTGCTAAAACTTTTAAAATTGATAGATTAAATAAAAAATTAATGGACTAATTTTGAAAACAGTAGATATAGTAGAGAGAATAGAAGGTGAAGCAAGACTTAACTGTACTTGGGAAGATGGCTTAGTAAAAGATGCACAAATTGATTTTTTAAATTTCAGAGGGTTTGAATATATCCTAGAAGGCAAGTCTGCATTAGATGCTTTAGTTTATACTCCAAGAATTTGTGGTATTTGTGGACAAGCTCACTTAAAAGCAACTGTTGAAGTTTTAGAAAATATCTACAAAAGTGTAAATGAAGAACTAGTTATTACAAATAAAGCAAAAATATTAAGAGAAATTGGCTTAAATATTGAAATAATTGATTCACATATTAAATGGTTTTATATGTTTATTTTACCTGATGTAATTAAACTAAAACAAAATGACTTAAATGAGTATGCACCGCTAAAAGGTAAAAAATGGTTAGAAGCTTGTAAAACAGCAAGTGAAACTATAAAAGCTTTAGCAATTATAGGTGGTCAGTGGCCACATACTTCTTATATTATACCAGGTGGAGTGGTTAGTGATCCCACTTTACTTGATTTAACTTCAATGATTAATTATTTGGATTTAGCAGTAAACTTTTTTGAAACTTCTATTGCAGGGGTTAGTTTTGATAAATACTTATCTTTTAATAGTGTTGATGATTTAAATCTTTTAAATGGTGATTTAAAATACTTTACAAATTTAAGTTTTGAATACTCTTTACAAAAATATGGTACTTCTTATGATAGATACATCTCGTTAAGTGATTCTACTATTTCAAGAAAAGGTAAGATTAGACAAAGGCTTACAAATAAACTTGATTTAAATAAAATAAAAGAGAATAATGAATTAACATTTGTTGTTGAAGATGATATTCAAAATAAACAGAAACATACTTGGTCAAAAGCAGTTACTTATAACTCAATGTTTTATGAAACAGGACCTCTTTCTCGTGCAATGATATCAAATAGAGAGTTTATTTATGAACTTCATAAATCTTATAAAGATTCAGTATTTACAAGAGTAATGGCTAGAGTTGATGAAATAGCTTATCTTTTACATAGTACAAAAGAGCTAATCAAACAAGTGGATATAAGTGAAGAGTCATATATAAAACCAAAAATTTCATTGAAAGATATACCAAAAGCAAATGCAAAATCAGTTGTTGAAGCTTGTAGAGGTTCGCTTTATCATAATGTCTCAATTGAAAAGGGAATTATCACAAAATATGATGTTATTACTCCAACTGTTTGGAATTTAGGACCACAAATCAAAGATGAAAAAGGAGTGGCACAAAAAGCTATTATTGGCTCTCCTTCTTTAGAAATCGCAAAAATTGTACTTAGAAGTTTTGATGTATGTTCTGTTTGCACAACTCATTAGTATAAAATAACTGTTACCTTTTTAAACATAATAAAAAATATTTTGTAAATAATAATTCTATTATAAAAGCCATCTTTCAGCTTTATATATGAATAATCATTCATAAAATAACCATCTAATGGTTACTTGGTGAATAAGTATTCAAAAATCTTATACTAAAAGCTATTTTAATGCTATAAATCCATGAATATTATTAAGTAAAGAATAAGTTTCATATTGTTAATTTTACAATAGTAAATGAATATTCATTTTTAGGGAGAAGTATATGATTGATTCTACAGAGATGGTAAAAAAAGTTTTTACCCAAAAATCAGGTAGAGTGGACACAAATAAAGGTGACGAATATTATAACTCTTTATTTGAGAAAGCTAAAGAAAGATTATCTACTTTAAGAGCACAAGAGCCACTTAAAGATATAGATATGATGGATGTAATTGAAAGTGAAGGGGTAAACAGAAGAGATTTCATGAAGTGGGTTAGTGCTACAACTGCAACACTTATGTTACCTCCTATGTTTGCTCCTTTAGTTGCTGAAGCAACTGAACTTATGAATAGAGTTCCTGTTGTATGGTTAGAACTTCAAGATTGTGCTGGTAATACAGAAGCACTTTTAAGAAGTAGTGCTCCAACAGTTGATGATTTATTATTTGATGTATTAAGTTTAGAGTTCCACCATGCTTTAATGGCTGGTGCGGGTCATGATGCTGAACATCAATTAGATGAAGCAATTGAACACTTCAAAGGTCAATATTTACTATTTGTTGAAGGTTCAATTCCAATGGGAATGAATGGTAACTATGGAACAATTGGTCCATCAGGTGAAACTTTCCACGACCATTTACAAAGAATTGCAAAAGATTGTGCTGCTGTTGTTGCTGTTGGTACTTGTGCAACATTTGGTGGTGTACCTGCTGCTGCTCCAAATCCAACTGGTGCTGTTGGTGTTATGGATATTGTAAAAGGTAAGCCTATTATTAATATTCCTGCCTGTCCTGCAAATCCTGCAAATATGGTTGGTGTTGTTTTACACTATATTTTAACAGGTCAAGTTCCAGAGTTAGACTCACTATTAAGACCTAAGTTTGCATTTGGTTATAGAATTCACGATAACTGTGAAAGAAGAGCACACTTTGATGCAGGTGAGTTTGTAGAAGAGTGGGGAGATATTGGTGCACAAAACAACTGGTGTTTATATAAAGTTGGTTGTAAAGGTCCTATGACATTTAATAACTGTTCAATTATTAGATATAACGAAGGAACAAACTGGCCTATTGGTGCTGGTCATGGATGTATTGGATGTTCTGAGCCAGACTTTTGGGATAAATATGCATATCAAAGACCAATGGCAAATGCAAATATTAAAGCTCCAACTGGTGGTGTTGAAAAAACAGTTGATGAGTTTGGATTAGGTTTATTAACAGCAACAACTGTTGGTATTGGTGTTCATGCAGTTGCAAGTATAGTAGCAGGTAAAAAATCAGGTGAAGAAGAAGGAGAAGATAAATAATGGCAAAAAAACACTTAGTAATTGACCCAATTACAAGAATTGAAGGACATCTTAGAATTGAGGCAATTATAGATGAAAACAATGTTGTAACAGATGCATACTCTTCTTCTACTATGTTTAGAGGTATTGAAGAGATTTTAAAAGGAAGAGACCCAAGAGATTGTGGTTTACTTGCAATGAGAATTTGTGGTGTTTGTACAGGTACTCACTATCAAAGATCTATTGAAGCAGTTGAACATGCGTTTAATGTAACAATTCCAAAGAATGCAAGGTTAGTGAGAAACTTAATCCAAGGTGCACTTTATGTACATGACCATATTGTTCACTTTTATCACTTACATGCTCTTGATTGGGTTGATATTACAGAAGCACTTAAAGCTGATCCTAAAAAAACTGTAGCAGAAGCACAAAAATGGGCAAAAGTTGCAGGTGATAAACCATGGAATGCAAGTGAAGATAACTATAAAGCTGTTCAAGAAAGAGTTGAAAAGTATATCAAGCAAGGAAGATTAGGTATTTTTGGAAATGCTTATTGGGGATCAAAAGGTTTCAAACTTACTCCTGAGCAAAACTTAATTGGTTTATCTCACTACCTAGATGCTTTAGAAATCCAAAGAGAACTTGGAAAAATGATGGCTATCTTTGGTGGTAAAAACCCACACCCACAATCATTTGTTGTTGGTGGTGTAACTTGTGTTCAAGATATTAAAAATCCTGCAAGAATTGCTGAGTTTAAACAAATACTAAAAGCTGGAAGAAAGTTTACAAAACAAGCATATTTACCAGATGTTTATATGGCTGGAACTATGTATGCTGATGAAGCACTTGAAGGAATTGGTGGAGGTTTAGGTAACTTCATGTCTTATGGTGACTTTAATATGGATGATTTACCATTCTATGAAGCTTCTAAATTATTCCCATCAGGTATTGTAAAAAATAAAGATTTATCAAAAGTATATGAAGTAAATCAAGAGAAGATTACTGAAGATGTAACTCATGCTTGGTATGAGGGAAGTACAAACCTTCACCCATACGATGGTGAGACTAAACCAAACTTTACAGGTTTTGGTAAAAAAGAGAATAATATCGCTTACTTAGATACTGAAAATAAATACTCTTGGATTAAATCACCATTATATGATGATGAGAGAATGGAAGTAGGACCACTTGCAAGAATGATTGTAGGTGTTGCAAAAGGTGATGAGAGAATCTCTAAATATGTAACTACTTTCTTAAAAAATGGTAACTTACCAACAAAAGTTTTATTCTCAACAGTAGGAAGAACAGCTGCAAGAGCTATTGAAACTGAACTTATGTGTGATGTTATGATGGAATGGTGTGATGAGTTAGCTAAAAATGTTGCTATGGGTGATTTATCTACATGGACAGAGTTTGACTTTGATTCTGTATCTGGTGATGCACAAGGTTATGGTATGGCTGAGGCTCCAAGAGGTGGTTTAGGTCACTGGGTTAAAATCAAAGATGGAAAAGTTGCAAACTATCAAGCGGTAGTTCCTTCAACATGGAATGCCGCACCAAGAGATTATAAAGGAAGATTAGGAGCTTATGAAGCTTCGCTTGTTGGAACAAAAGTTGCAAATCCAGATCAACCTTTAGAAATCTTAAGAACTGTTCATAGTTTTGACCCTTGTATTGCTTGTGCTGTACATATTATCGATACTAATGGAAAAGAATTAGGTGTTTATAAAGTAGATCCAATAGGAGGAACTAGCTGTGCCTAAATTAAAAAGGGTTGAAAGAATGACAGGAACTATGAGAATCATACACTGGGCTAATGCTTTTTGTATGGTAGTTGCTGTTATAACCGGGCTATATATTGGTTACCCTTATTATCAAACATTAATAGCTGATCCAGCTGTTGATAAGTATGTAATGGCATGGAATAGATGGGGGCATTTTATTGCTGCTATTATCTTTGATGTTACAGCTATTTTAATAGGGTATTTGTATTTCTTTTCAAGATTTGAGAAACCTTATAAAAAACTAATTCCAAATAAACAAAATATTGTTGAATTTTGGGAAGTGTTTTTAAATTTAATTACATTTAATAGAAGAAAGAAATTTGATTCTTCTCATGCTGATAGTTATAATATTGTATTTTTTACAATCTTTCACTTACTATTAGTATTTATGTTATTTACTGGTTTACAGTTATATGTACATGGTTTAGCTTCTGGACACAGTTCAATTGGAGCTTGGTGGCCTGCAATGCTTCACTTAGTGACAGATTGGACACTATATGTATTTGGTGGAAATATGGGAGTTAGAATAGCTCATCACTATGCTATGTATTTAATCTTAGTTTGGGTTATGTGTCATATTTATTACCAAATCTGGAGAACTATCTTCTGGAGAGAAGGGGATATTGGGATTGTGTTTAGTGGACATAAATTTGTAAAAGAAGAAGAGGATAAAAAACAGGATTAATTCCTGTTTTTATCTTTTTTATAAGCAGTATAAAAATAGTGTTTATAAAAGAGATACAGAAAAAAATAGATAACAACGGAGTTATAAAATGAAGAAAAATATAGTTATTGGTGTAGGAAATATGCTTTTCAAAGATGAGGGTGTTGGTATTTATGCCTCTGAGTATTTAAAACAAAATTATGAGTTTGATGGGGATTTAGAGATTATAGATGGTGGTACATTAGGTTTTAAACTAATGACATATTTTCAAGAGTATGAAAATGTAATCATTCTTGATACTGTATCTATTGAAGAGAATGCAGGTGAGATATATAGACTTCCTTCTGATGTACTTTTAGGTATGGGGAACTATAGAAAAACTGCCCATGAAGTAGAAATAGTTGAAATGCTTGAGATTGTATCTGTTTTAGACTCTCATGCTAAAGTTACTATTTTAGGAATTATTCCTGAAGATATAATCTCTGTTGGTATTGGTTTGACTGAAACTATTGAAAATAGATTTGAAGAGTTTATTTTAAATGCCGTAAAAGAGATAGAATCACTTGGTGTAAAAACTAAAAAAGTAAATAATATAGCCATTCCAGATATTGTAAAAAGCATGATTGGTAGTTATAATGGTGAACACTTAAGTAGAATTCCAAATGAAGAAGATATAAGATATGCAACTAATATATAAAATAGAATTTAACACAACTAACTCATATTTCAAATACATAATAAATAAACTAATAGATGAAGCAAATGTAAATGCCACTTGTAAACAATACAAAGGTTTCATAATCTTAAAGCTTGAAGAGAGTGCTCAAAATATTGAGAGTTTTTTTGCCTTACTTGAAAAAAAGCTTCCTGTTTCGATTTTTTTAGGAAAGTCATATGTAATAGAAGAGTTTGATGAAACACTAGAAGAGTTAGAGTGTAAACACATAAAACAAAATCTTACACTTCTAACAAATGACTCAATCAAAGATATTATAGAAAACAATGATATTGACTTTTTAAATGATATAGTAAAAGTATCAAAAGGTGGAGTTTCAAGATTTGAAACACACAATGGTTTAAAAGATTTGTTTTTACCAAATAAAGAGTTAAGAGAAGAGTTTGAAAGCAAAGGTCATGAAGTAAAACTTCTAATTACTGATTTAAATAAAATCACAGACTTATTTGATGTAAATGCAAAAGATTTACAACTTTTATGCTCTATAGAAAGACCTCTTGTAAAACTAAAGTTTAAACTTTTGCAAAATAAAGGAAATGAGTACTCATCTACAAACTTTATTTATGCAAAAATACCTGATGATAAAGAGACTGTTTTATTTGCTCAGGCTTTAAAACAAAAAGATATTTCTCATATACTTTATGTAAATGATGATGTTTATCAAGATGGACTAAAAGTTACATACTTTAATGATGAAAACCTAATCATTCACGGAGATAAAGGACTTTTCCCTAAATTTGACTATCTTGCAAATAAGAAGTTTAACTCTTCAAAAGAGTATTTTGATGAAAATGGTGGAGTTTATAAAGCAATACTAGCTCAATACAATAAAAGACTTGTTCCAAGTGCAGGAGTTTATTTCTCTTCTAACTCAAATAAAAGCTCAGTTTTAATGAACCTTCCAACAAAGGGCTTAAAAGAAGTAATAGCAATACCAAATATAATAAACTCTTTTGAAAACTGTTTAGAAGAAATAGCTGAAATAGATGAGTTTTGTGAAAGACTTGTTTCAAACTATAAAAACAAATTTCCAACATATTTTGAGGAGATGAGTGTAGATAAAAATGCTCATGGTTTTGAATCTATAATAAATATGTGTGCAAAAGCCTTAGGTATGAAAGGTGGAGCAAAAGAGTTTGAAGATACAGCTTTAAGTATAAACATAAAAAGTGGAATACAAATAGATATGAAGCTTGTAAATTTAGATGGGGTTAATTATCTAGATTATAGAAGAACAGTTCAATCTATCATGTCATATAAGATGGCAGATGTAGATAATGCTACTTTAGCTTACTCTTTTTATGAAAGCCTTAGTGAGTTTATCTGCAACTACACAGATGAGGTTGCAAAAGAGATAAAAGCAAAAGATGTAGTAATGAGCGGAGATATGTTCTCAAACTCAATCTTACTTTCAAAAACACATAAAAAACTAAGTAAAAACTATAACTTCATTCTTCCTAAAGAGTATCCTTTAGATTACTAAAAATAATAGCCTAAATATCTTTTAGGCTATTATATAGTCTAACAAGCAAAATAGCTCAATTTAATAATTAATACAGTATTAAAATATTAATATATAATACTTTAATGTTTAGTTTAATAAAATAAAAAAGGAGCTTATTTGCAAGTAACAAATAATACATATACAAACTATTATGCTCAAACAAATAACACAACAAAAGCAGAAAAAACAGAAGAAAGCTCTTTCGCTTCAATGTTGAAAGATTCACAAAAAGAAGATGTAGATGAGCAAGGAAGATTTCTAAAGTACATGGATAAGTATAATGCTTTTGATTCACTTTCTCAAGAAGATAGAAAAGTCTTTAGAGAAATACTAAAAGATGATAAAGTAACAATGGCTGAAATAGATAGTTTATCTTATAATCAAGCAGAAATCTTCTTGGATTATACTTTCCCTCCAACTAACTTACCTAAAGAAGAATTTAATAAAGGTCCAATTGTGAACATACCAAATCAAGGAGTTCATATGTTATTTGCTACAAGAACAACAAATGATAAAACTTTTAATGAAGCTTTATATAGAACAGCAAGAGAAATAGATGACGACTCATATAGAAGTAAAATCTTAGGACAAGTACGAATGAATATAGCACAAGTTCATTTCGGTTATGAGTTGAAGGCTTCTTTTTATGCTGGTGTAGAAACAGAAAACCAATGGAATTGGGACTATGATAATATGAACATAAATTTTGATGATTTCTTAACTAATGTGATTTCAATGCACGAAAATGAAATTGAGAACCCTCCGAATAATGATCCAGACTTTATAAAACAACACCAAGAAAGACTTGATGGATATAATATAATCTTAAAACATTACAATGACATAAAAAAAGAATCAATTTATGTTTGATTTTTAAAGATTATTGTATAAATAAGAAGAATGATTAATTAATACTTTAAAACCTTCTTCTAAATAATTTTACAATAAGAATTTTTTTATACAATTATAAATAAACTTATATATTGGATGATTGATGAAAACTTTACAAATTGAGATTAAAGGTATAGTTCAAGGAGTAGGGTTTCGACCATATGTATATAATCTAGCTTTAAAACATGACATAAAAGGTTGGGTTAACAATGATGAAAAAGGAGTAAATATAGTAGTTTACTCTTTTGAGCAAAACTGCGAAAATTTCATAAATGAATTAAAAAACAATCCCCCAGTTTTAGCAAGAATAGACTCTTTACAAATAAAAGAAATAACAAAAATAAAAGAGTATAAAAGCTTTGAGATTATACAAAGTACTAACCAGAACAACAAAACTACAATAGTCTCACCAGATATGGCAATATGCCAAGACTGCATAGATGATATAAATGATAAAAACAACTTTAGATACAATTATGCTTTAACAAACTGTACAAACTGTGGTCCAAGATACTCTATAATCAAAACAGTTCCTTATGATAGAGAAAATACCTCAATGAGTGAATTTAAATTATGTCAAAAATGTAAAGAAGAGTATGAAAATCCTGCAAACAGAAGATACCATGCCCAACCAGTTGCATGTGAGTCTTGTGGACCAAATGTAACTTTGTATAATAAAAATAAAGCTATTTCTTTAAATATAGAAGCAATAAAACAGTGTGCAAACTATATAGATGAAGGAAAGATTGTTGCAATCAAAGGCTTAGGAGGTTTTCATCTAATTTGTGATGCAACAAATAGCAAAGTTGTTAAAGAGTTAAGACTTAGAAAAAATAGAGCAAGTAAACCTTTTGCAGTAATGTTTAAAAATATAGAGACTATTAAATATTATACAGCTTTAAGCTCAAAAGAAGAAGAGTTATTAGACTCAAGAGAAAAACCAATAGTTTTAGTCAAAAAAGCACAAAATACAAAGTTATGTGAAGAAGTTGCACCAAGTATTGATAGACTAGGGTGCTTTATAGCTTATACACCTTTACATCATTTACTTTTTAGATTTACAAACAAACCTTTAGTTGCAACAAGTGCAAACTTAAAAGATGAACCTATTATTAGATTTAAAGATGAGATTCTTGAAAAGTTAGGTCATGTTGTGGATTTTGTACTTGATTTTAATAGAGACATTGTAAATGCTTGTGATGATTCTGTTATACAAGTTGTGAATGATGACATTTTGAAGCTTAGAAATGCAAGAGGTTATGCTCCTACAGCTATAAACTTACAAAAAAAAGCAAATAAAAAGATATTAGCTCTTGGTGCAAATCAGAAATCAGCAATAGCAATAGCTTCAGAAAATAATCTTATTTTATCTCCTCATATTGGAGATTTGAACTCTATTGATGCAGTTGAGTATTTCATAAGAACTATTGATACTTTTAAAAGATTTTATGACTTTGAAGCTGATGTTATTGTTTGTGATAAGCATCCAAATTATGAGAGTGTAAAATGGGCAAAATCACAAGATATTAAACTTGTACAAGTTCAACATCATTATGCTCATATTTTATCAACTATGGCAGAATACAAGCTTGAAAAAGATGTTTTAGGAATAGCTTTTGATGGTACAGGTTATGGTGATGATGGAAATATATGGGGTGGTGAAGCTTTTATTTGTAATAAAAAAGAGTATAAAAGAGCTTATCATCTAAAGTATTTTAAACTCTTAGGAGGTGAAAAGGCTGTAAAAGAGCCTAAAAGAATAGCTCTATCTCTTCTTTTTGATAACTATACTTTAGAAGAGGTTCTATCACAAAACAACAGTGTCGTAAATGCCTTTAGTGCAAATGAGATAAAGCTTTTACATACTATGTGGCAAAAAGGTTTAAATGCCCCACTTACAAGCTCAATAGGAAGGCTTTTTGATGCAGTTTCTAGTATTGCAAATCTTGCTCATATACAAAGCTATGAGGGACAAACAGGTCTTTTAATAGAGCAAAATTATGATGAAAAAATAAAAGATATTTATTCCTATGCGTTAAATGAGGAAGAAATAGACATAAGCTCAATGATAAAAGAAATGCTAGAAGATAAACAAACACAACTTATATGTACTAAGTTTATAAACACACTAGTTCAAATAATCCTTGATATTTCAAATAGATATGATGACTTAGAAGTGGTTTTAAGTGGTGGAGTTTTTCAAAACAAAACCCTTTTAGAATTAGTAACAAAAAAGCTTGAAAATCAAAATAAAAAATACTACTACTCAAAACAAATTCCTTTAAATGATGGTGGAATTTCAGTTGGTCAAATCTATCATATAATCTAAAATTTAAACCTAGTTTACTAAATAGAGTAGGGCTATTTAGTAAACATCTTTCAATAATTTTCTTTATAATCTACATAAAAAATAAACTAGAACAATAAATCTATATTTTATTTAAAAACCAACAGTTTATAAAATACTTATACTATTACAAAATGTTTTCTACTTATTACTCTATTTATATTAAATAAAATGTATGAAAATATTCTATAGCTCCTAAAATTAGGCAAAATTTGAAAAAATAATTTTTTGAAAAAATCTTATAAAAATTTCTTTTAAATAGGATGAAAATTCAATACTATAAATTATATAATATGTATATATTTTAATAGTATTAAAAGTATATAGTTTAAAATATATAATAATATATAAATCTTAGTATGTTAAAATCATGAAAAAATTTTAAGGTAACTTATGATTAAAACAACACATGAAATTTCAAATGAAAACGGATATATAAAATACAACTTCTTTGAAATCCACCCTGACTTAGAAGCAATAATCGCAGAAGATTATCATACATACGGAACTGATAAATATGAAAAGCAAGAGTATTGTGAAGCTATGTATAAAAAGAATTTTTACGACAAATATGATGAGAGTTTATACAAAGAAGTTTATGATAAATATATCAACAATGAAAAGTTTAAAGAAAAAGCGATGTTTGTATATAGTGTTATAGACTATGATAAATATAAGCAGTTTGTAAAGCTTAATCCTGAGATTGAAAATCCAAATGAATTAACTATTACATATTCTATTTTAGATAGTAGTGGTGTGAAAGTTCAGATTTATAATCTAGCAATTTCAGATATTGCTTTTGTGTTTTAGTGAGTTTAAGAACTAGACTTTTAAGTCTAGTTCTTATTTTATGATAACTATTTATATTCAATTACAAAAAAAAGAGCTTTTGTTTTTTTCACAAACTTCTTTTTGAATTTTAGGATTTGTTGTTTTATTTTCTACACACTCTTTTAGAATTTCTTGTTTATATTTTTCTAACTTTTTTTTGTCTTGATATATTTTTTCCATATTTTTTAATAAATATTCTTGTCCTTCTTTTTCTAATTTTACTAATGTCTTTTTAGTAGTTATAAGACTTTGATAGTATTCAGTACTTGTATATTTATCTATAATTTTTTCTAACTCTTTTATTTCTTCTTGGACTGATGTATAGTTTTTTTCATATTCATCAAATTTTTCTAATTCAAAGTTTTTATATATTAGTTCTTGAGATTTTGTTGATTACTAGATAGTGTTGTTATTGCTAATGCAGATGATAATACTATTTTATTTATTGTTTTGAAATGCATGTTCGTAATACTTTTCCATAATTCTAACATATATTTAGTAATTTTAGATATTGCATTTGTATTTATAGATTTTAAAGACTAGACTTTTTGTCTAGTCTTTATTTTTAGAAATCTTCCCAAATTTCTTCTTCTTGTGTCTCTTTTGTTTTCTCCTTTACTATCTCTTTTTTTTTAATTGCTTCAAGGTTTTGAGTTTTATTAGAGAATTCTGTTTTTGCTTTTACTTCATTCTTCCCTATAAACTCTTTTGCATCAGCATTTTTTACAATTGTATTTGCAATTGTTGAAGTGTTTGTTGCAATTTGCTGAGTTTGACTTGCAATATTTGCATTTTTTTGTGTTTGCTCATCAAGTGAGTTTATAGCATCATTTATTTGAACTATACCAGTTTGTTGTTCATTTGCAGCATGTGATACATCATTTATAAGTTCTATAGTTTCATTTATATTTGATTTTAATAAAACATAACCTTCTTGCATATTATGAGCAATATTTTTCCCTTCATTTGCTTTTTGTGTTGCTTTTTCAACCAACTCTTTAATCTCTTTTGCTGCTTCTGCACTTCTAGAAGCTAAGTTTCGCACTTCAGCAGCAACAACTGCAAACCCTTTACCAGCTTCACCAGCAGTAGCAGCTTCAACAGCAGCATTAAGTGATAGGATATTTGTTTGGAAAGCAATTTGATCAATAACAGTAATTGCTTCATTAATAGCACTAACTTGAGTGTTTATATCTTCCATTGCTGTAGTTGTTTGAAGTGCAAGGTTCTCACCTTTATTTGCTGAACTTGTTACACTTGAAGTTAAATCATTCATTTTTGTAATTTTTTGTGTTGTAAGTGAAATATTACTAGTTATCTCTTCAAGAGCAGCAGCAGTTTGCTCAAGTGATGCAGCAGCTTCATTTGAACTAATGTTTAATGTATCAACATTTGAAAGTAGTATTTTTGAACTATTGTTTAAAGTAAGACCATTTGATTTATTTTCAACTAACATACTTGTAATAGATATACCCAAACTATTAACACCATTTGCTAATCTTTCTAAATGTTGTTTAATACCAGTTGTATCAACTTTATTTAAATAGTTATAGTTTGAGAACTGCTCTAATACATCTAGAATGTTATCAATATTATGTTCTAAAGTATCTCCCATATTATTTAGAACATCTTTTAGTTTATTTAAAGCTGGATTGTTTACATTTGTTGTAATTCTTTGATATAAGTCACCTTTTTCAAACTCACTTAATACTTCTACTGTTTCATTTATAATTGCTCTATCTTCTTCAATATTCTTTTTAGCAATTTTGATATTTTCATTAACTACCCTTGACATGATACCAATCTCAGTTTTAGTAGTGTTCTTTAGTTCTTCAACATTTGGAATTTCTCTATTTAAATATTTGAAGAAGTTTAGTAAACCTTCTTGGAATTGTGTAATTTGATTGTTAATGTCTCTTGGTATATAAACTCCAAGTATTAATATAATAGATATAACAATAAGTGAAATAATTTTAATAGCAAGTTCTAAGTTGTAGTTTGTTTCAGCTACATTTGGACCAATAGTATCTTGTTCTTTTTTTATAGAGGTTTTAAGTTCTTGTGCAATATTGGCAATATTTGGACCAATAGTGTCTAATCTTTCAATAACTTTGTTTCTCTTATCAATCACTTCAATAACATCATCTAGCCCATTTTTATAAATTTCTATTAGTGCAGTGGCTTCTTTTAATTGTTCTAATCTATTGTTATCTTGAACTTCATCTTGTAAAACTACTATTTGTTTTTTTAGTAAATTAAACTCTTTATGAGCTCTTTGATTATCAGCATGTTTATTTGAAATTAGAAATTTTGCAGCATACAATCTTGCTAAAAGTAGTGTTCTTACAGTTTTAGCAGCTTCAAGTGAAGCTGTTAGATCATTATCCTTTTGAGCACTATTCATTACTTTAGTAAGTAAAGTTTCTATTCCCTTACCATTTATATCTAAGTTTCCATAAACTATTTTATTTCTTTGTTCCATATAATCAACAACCATAAAAAAGTTTTTTCTATACTCTTCTAGATTTTTAGATAACTTTTTTACTAAAGGTTTTCTATTTGTATTTTCAATCTCTTTTATAGCATTGTTGATATGTTGTTTCGTTTTTTCATAATAAAACTCAAAATCTTCAATATCTTTTTTGTTCATGTTATGAATATAATCTTTTACATTCATTCTTACCATCAACATATTTGACTGAACATTACTAGCTAGAACTGTATCTTTAGCCATTTCCCTATAACTTGAAAAGCCTTTAGCAGCTTTATCAATACCAAATATACTATATAATCCAAGTGAAACTATAAGTATACACACAATCGTAAATGAAATAATCAGTTTTAACTTAATTGTTAAATTATTCATTTTTCTTATCTCCTCCATAAATTTTACTTATTTTACTTAATATATGATAATAGTTCTCAGTATTGAAGTTACAATTCTGGTTATATTTTTGAATATATTTTTTATTGTTATTAGTTTATTATTTAATAGTTATAAGTTTATAAAGTAAATTAATTTTGAAATTAATATGCAATAAATTACAATATAGTTACATAATAGTTTAACTTAATTTTAGATAAAATCTTTGTTTTTAAATTAAGGAGAATTATGAATTCATCAAGATTTACGAGGTTTGGATTTATTTTAGCCGCTGTTGGATCAGCAGTAGGGCTAGGAAATGTATGGAAATTTCCATATGTAACAGGAGAATATGGAGGGGGAGCCTTTGTATTAGTTTATTTAATCACTGCTTTATTTATTGGAGTATTTGTATTAATTTCAGAGTTACTTATAGGTAAGCTAGGTAGAAGTGATGCTGTTTCTATGTTTGAGAATTTAGCAGTTAGAAACAAAAAGCTTTGGAAATGGGCTGGTTTTATAGTAATTGTGCCATTAATAATTCTGTCATACTACTCTGTAGTTATTGGATGGATTTTCCATTATATTGCAATTTCATTACAAGGTCTTCCTTCAACAGTAGAACAATCAAAAGATATCTTTATGTCATTGCTTACTACTGATGTTCAAACACAATTAATGTACCACACAGTTGTATTTGTATTAGTTACTGCGATTATTTTAAGAGGTATTAAAGATGGTATTGAAAAAATAAATAAAATTTTAATGCCTTTATTAGCACTTATTTTAGCTATTTTATTTGTTTATTCAATAAATGTAGATAGTTTCTCTAAAGCGGTTCATTTTATGTTTGACCCTGACTTTTCAAAGTTAACATCTGAAGCAATTATTGTAGCTATTGGACAAGCATTCTATACTTTATCTTTAGGTATGGGTATTATTATTACATATGCTGCGTCATTACCAAAAGAAGCTAATATTGTAAAATCATCTATTTTAATTTCAGTTATTGATACATTAGTTGCTATTGTTGCTGGACTTATTATCTTTACTTTACTATTTGATAAAGGTGCAGAGTCTACAAAAGGTGCTGGATTAGTATTTATTTCATTACCATCAGTATTCTATGAATTTGGTTCAATTGGTTCAACTTTAGCATTATTATTCTTTATTGCTATTGCATTTGCAGGTATTACTTCAGCTATTTCTATGTTAGAGCCAATGGTTTCTTACTTTATGAATAGATTTAATATGTCAAGAATTAAAGCTGCTGTTATCTGTAGTGTTTTCTTCTATGTACTTGGTATTGCTGCATTGTTATCAAATATAGGAGATTATTCACCTATGTTAAAGATTGGAGAAAAAGGATTATTTGACTGGTTAGACTTTGTTTGTTCAACTATTTTAGTACCAATTGGTGGTATTTTAGTAGTAGTGTTTATAGGACACTTTATGGATAAAGAAAAAGTTGAGGGTGAATTAGTTCCATTAATGGGTACATTCTTAACTAAAGTATGGTTCTTTATGGTTAGATATATTATTCCAATTGCATTAATTGTAGTAATTTTAAATGAAACAGGATTATTTAAATTCTAAAAGATTAGATACTTTAAAAGTAAAAAGGGGCTAGATATTTTATCTAGCCCCTTTTTTTATACAAATAAAAATATATAAATACTAATTCCCATTATAGAAGTTAGTGTAAGTGAAGCAAATATAGCTTTACCTATTTTTTTATGTTTACTAGTTGAAAACTCTTTAAATCCACTTTTTTTATAAAGCTTATAAGAGCTTATATATAAATACAACCAACCTGCAACAGCAAAAATTGCTATAACAATATGCACTAATAAAAATAGAATTAAGAAGTCATATGACAAAGTACTATCTTTTGCATACTCTATAAAACCTCCCGTAAATCTAACACCTATTTCAAAAATCAAAACCATTACTAATGTAATAGCTAAAATAATTGTCTGCCATAGAAAGTGAAGTTTATATTTTTGATTTATTGCAAGTTTAATACTATATGCTAGTAAAAAAGGAAGTAGTCCAAAATAGATTGTAACTACATCCATAAATAGTAAAGCTTTTGTACCTAAAAAGCCTTGTGCCGTAAACATTTTAGTTGTCTTGAGGCTGTTTTTTTAGTGATTTTTCTATGATAATAAATCCAAATGGAATTAGTGAGTATACAAAATATTGAAAGCTCACACCTTTATCCCAATTACATTTTCTTAATGCTTCAAATAAGAAAATACAAAATAGTATAAATAGTATCCCATGACCCATTCCTACAACTTTTACAGGATAAGGGTTTTCACCAATATATTTAATTGGCATTGCTATAAATACTAAGATTAAGTATGATAAACCTTCTAAAATAGAGATTACTCTAAATCTAGAATACGCGTTTTTTAACATTTTCATCCTTTAAAATAAAAGCATAATTATATGAAAGTTTTGTTTATGAAAGGTTAATGCGTTATATGTTGAAAGAGTTATTTGGTCTTTTTTTTCTTTCTTCAAGATTCTTTTTTATTAAAATATTTATATCTTTTGATAGACATTTAGAAAAATAAATAAAAACAGCATAAGTAGCTATAAATAAAACTAGTAAGAAAAATATTGGTGTTAAGATTGCAAAAATAATATCAAGCATAAAAAATCCTTTAAAGTCTGCATATTACAATATATTTTATTATAATAAGATAATATAAATATTATTATTGAAAGATTTTTATATTTATAAAAAGTTAAAGCAGATTAGTTATAATAGTTTCAAGGAGTTTTTATGAATACAAATAAAGTAATTTTTTCTTTGTTAGTTTTATATATCTTAGCAGATATTATGCACACTTATTTTTTTAACTAAGATTGATTTTTATAAGGAACTCAACTCCTTCATTCTCTTTACTATTACAAGTTATTGTTCCATTTAGCTTACTTGTTATGATATTATAGATTATATTTAAACCAAGTCCAGTACTACCACTATCTCTATTTGTTGTAAAGAATGGTTCAAAAATCTTAGTTAAGTGTTCTTCTTTGATTCCTTTTCCATTATCCTTGTAGTTGATTAGAAGCTGGTTATTCTCTTTTTTTAGACAAATATATATTTCTCCATCATTCATATCTTTGAACCCATGCTTGATTGAATTGATTAATAAATTTGTAATAATTTGAGAAAAATATCCTGGATATGAATAAAGCTCAATATCTTCATCTGTATCAATATTTACAATTACATGATTTTTCTTGATGATATTATTTAAACTAAATAATATATCATAGATGTATTGGTCTAAAAAGAACTTTCTTTCATCTTCACTTGTTTGATCAACTGATATTTGTTTGAAACTTTTTACTAGTTGGGCTGTTCTTTCAAGATTAGAATTAACAAGTTTCGAGATTTCATCACTTACATTTAAATATTTCTCAAAATCCTCTTGAGTCATTTTCTCTTCTTTGTAAAGAAGGTTTATTTTTTTAGTCTCTTCTAATAGATGTGTTATACCAGTAAGTCCTATTCCAACAGGAGTATTTATCTCATGTGCAACACCTGCAACCAAAGAACCTAAGCTTGCTAATTTTTCTGCTTCTACAAGTTTGTCTTGAGTTTGTTTAAGATTGTTTATTGTTGTTTGAAGTTCTTCATTTGATTCTTCTAATTCTTCTGTTCTTTCATATACTTTTTGTTGAAGTTCTTCATTAAACTTTTCAATTTTTTCTTTTGCTTTATTTATTTCAGTAATATCTAAATATGTACCAATAATAAGTTTGGTATTTGTTTTTTCATCTTTAAAAAAGTTTTTATATATGATTATATCTTTTACATTATTTTTAAAGTTTTTGATTTTACAGAATTTACTTTTTGGTTTTTCTTTTTTAAGTACATCAAAATCTATTTCTCTTTGCTCTTCAATTAAGGCATTATCTTTAAATATAGTGATATTTGAACCTATAATCTCTTCTTTTGTTTTACCATAAAATTTTGCAAATGAGTTATTACAGTTTACATAAGTTAAAGTATCATCTTTAATAAAAATAGGAATATTAATACTTTCAATTAATTGATGTTGAAAATCTAATTGTTGATTGATTGTATCAATTCTGTTTTTTAAAGAGTTTCTCATTTTGTCAAAATTCTGAGCAAGTTTTGCGATCTCATCTTTTGAATTTAGATTTATTTCAAAATCAAGATTTCCAGAACTGATTTGCTCTGTGGCATGAGATAGATAGTTTATTGATTTTATAGTTTTACTAACAAAGTAATAAATAATACCTAGTAAAAGAATCAAAACCATTATAGTAGCATTTATAATAGCTTCTTTATATCTTTCAATAGTATTTTGAATTGAAGCATTAGAGTAATAAATGTTTAAAGTACCTAATTGTTCATTTGATATTTTTAAAGGAATAGAACTTTTTATAGAATTTCCATTTAATTTTATTCTTTTGTCAATAAGAATATTTACAACTTCACTAAAATCTATTAATTCAATTTTTAATATATCTTCATCTAAAGATAAGGCATTTAAGTTTGTAGTTAAGATATTTTTATTTAAATCAAAAAGTAGTTGTGCAATTGTGTCTTTATTTATTTTTTTATGATACTCAATTTTTTCAGTTAATTTATTTTCTGCTTCAACTTTTTTTATGTTAATTATATAGTTAACAAAGAGTGATATTGAGATTATTGTTGTAATTGAAATTGATAAAAAAATCTTCATAAAAATAGACATATTCAACCCTTTAAGATATTATACAATAAAGACAACTTAATAAAAGGAAAAATTTGAATAAAAAATCTCTTATTTAATTAAGGATAAAATTATTTAAAGTACACTTTTAGCTAGAAATACTATTTTAAAGGTTATATTAAATGAGTAGTGAACAAATTGAAACAATAATAAAAAATGAAAATTTGGAAGATTTAGATATTAAGACTATAAACGAATTAGCTTATAACAAAGATATTTTAAACAATTTTACAACTAAAGTAAATAAACCTTATTCAAAAATTATTTCTGTTTTAATACATAAAAAACTTGAAGAATCTCAAGCGAAAGTTACATGGACAGAGATTGTTACTCATATGAAAAGTTTGGAAAAAACTTTAAAAAGACCTGTTGGAATAAATGTTGCAAGTGTTGATTATATTGAGAATATTAAAAACAGTTCAGAAGATATGAGAATTATATTAGAGAATGAATTAGAATCTATATCAAAAATAGCAACAATAGATGATTTAACATCTCTTTATAAAAGGGAAGTTTTAGATGTTTTTATAAAAAAGATATATGAAAAAGCAAAAAGAAAAAATAGTTGTTTCTCTTTTGTAATGATAGATATTGATGATTTTAAAAATGTAAATGATACATATGGTCATCAAAAAGGTGATGAGGTATTAAATAAAATATCTACTATTATAAAAAAAAGTATTAGGCAAATGGATATAGCTTTTAGATATGGAGGAGAGGAGTTATGTGTAATCTTCCCTGATACAAAAAAACAGGATGCTGTTAATATTGCTGAAAAAATAAGAGAAAATGTTCAAAAAGAGTACCAAAATGATATGGAGATTACTATAAGTTTAGGTGTAAGTGATAATACAGACTCTTCTAAGAATGAAAAAGAAATTATAGAAATAGCAGATAAGTTTCTTTATGAAGCTAAAAATAGTGGTAAAAATATAGTAAAGTTTTAAAACTCTAAACCATATCAAAATAGTTCATTAAGAATTTCTTCTTGCTTCTCTTTTGCATAGTTAAACTTGAACTCACACTCTTTTAAATAGTAAAAGAAGTAGTCCTCATTAAAGCCTTTATACTTTTTCAAACTCTCTTCTAGGAAAAGCCAAAACTCTTTCAGTCTTGTTTTGTATGAGTTCTGAGAGTGTATTTTACGCCAATTTAAATACTCTTGAAAATGTTCATTACTCTCTTGATTTCTTTTTGGTAATTTGGGCATTAAAAGTGTGTATACTTTATCATTAAAGTGAAAACCAATAACATTTACACCTTCGTATAAAGAGGTTTTATTGGTTTGTTTTTGTTTTGTATTAAAATAATAGTACTCTTCATAGTCACTATAATCTTTAATGGTTTTATTGTATTCTTCTTCTAAAAACTTTGCAATTTTGTATCTTAACTGGTCATATCTGTTTTTTACAGTTCTGTAATTAACACTTAAAATTTTACTACATTCATTTGCATTTATATTTTCACAAAAACTTCTGATTATCTCTTTATCTTTTTGTAGTTTTTTCAAGGAGTATTTTTTATTACAGTTTTTACATTTTATGTAGTTTGAGTCAATATGATAAAAAGTGCTATTTTTACAGTTTTTACATTTCATAAAAACATTTTAGCACTTTTTATCAAAGTTATTGTTTATAAATTAGGTTTAGAAACTAGTCCATTCATCTTCATCATCAGATGTAGTGTCTTTAAACTCTTTTGGACAAGATTTTATTTCATTTGAAGGAGTAGTTTTTGATGAAGTTTTTACTTCATATTTTTTACTCTCTTGTGTTTCATTTGAAGTTAACTCTTTAGCTTGAACTTTATCTTTACCAATAAACTCTTTAGCATTTGCATTTTCTACTACAAGCTTAGCAATATTATCAGTTTGAACTGCTACATTATAAGTTTGATTAGCAATCATTGCATTTTCTTGAGTTTGTCTATCTAGTGCATTTACAGCATCATTGATTTGTTCAATTCCAGATAGCTGTTCTTTACTTGAAGCTTCAACATTTTTAATTAAATCAATAGTTTTGTTAATATCTTCATTTAACTCTTTATATCCAGAGATCATTTCATCAGAAATCTTTTTACCTTCATCAGCTTTAATTGTTGCAGTTTCAACTAACTCTTTAATCTCCTTAGCAGCCTCAGCAGATCTTGCAGCTAAGTTTCTAACTTCTTGCGCAACAACGGCAAAACCTTTACCAGCTTCACCAGCAGTAGCAGCTTCAACAGCAGCATTAAGTGATAGGATATTTGTTTGGAAGGCAATTTGATCAATAACTGTAATAGCTTCATTAATTGCATTAACTTCATTGTCAATTTCTGTCATTGCTTCAGTAGTTTTGTTAGCTAAAGCTTGACCTTGTGATACTGATGTAGTTACACTTGAAGCTAGTTGAGACATTTCAACAACATTTTGTGTGTTGTTTGAGATGTTACTTGATATTTCTTCAATAGCAGCAGCTGTTTGTTCAAGTGATGCAGCAGCTTCATTTGAGTTTTTATTTAATGTATCTACATTTCTTAATAAGATGTTACTACTATTACCTAATGTTAATCCATTAGATTTATTTTCAACTAACATATCATTAATAATATCAGCAAGATTGTTTAATCCAACCGTTACACCACTATTACAACCTTTAATTCTGTGAGTGAAATCTAATGCTGCATATCTTTCCAGTGCATATGAAATATCATTGATATTAGTACAAACTCTTAGTTGTAAGCTATAAAGCATTTCATTTATTTGTTCTCTTAGGTTTTCTAAACTTGCAGTTTTAGTTTCATTGTCTAATCTTTTATTTAAGAAACCATCTTTAATTACATGAACAATATCATTTATTTCATCTAAGAATTTATTATCTGAATCAATAGTATCTTTTGCTTGTTGGATATTTTCATTTACAACTTTAGCCATATCACCAAATTCATCTTTTGAAGAATCATCTAATAACTCTACATGGTCACTTTGTTTATTTACATATTTAAAGAAACTAAGAAGTCCATCTTGGAAGTTTTTAATTGAGCTTAGTAATTGATTTGATAATAAAATACTAAATGTTAAGAATAAAAGAATTGATAACACAGCAATTAAGATTAAAACAATATTCATTGTTTCTTGAGCATCAACTTTTGCTTCTATAGCATTTTCATTAATATTATTTAACTCTTTTTCAAGTTTTAAACCAGTTTGTACCATCTCTTTTATGATATTTAAAACTTTTGGACTATCCTCTTTAATCCCTTTGTTAAAATCATTGATTTTTTCTGGTGCAAATTTGTTAAAGTTACTAATATACTCTTCTGATAAAGAAAGAATATCGTTTGCAAGTTTTAGATTCTCCGAGCTATCAAGTAATGGCTTTAAGTTTTTTACTTGAGTATCAAGAGATTTAAAATCTTCTACAACTTTATTAGCTGTTTGCTCGTTAGGAGCTCTTAAGAATTGGTATACAGAAATCCTACCTTTTAACACTTTCTGTATAAATACATCTGTTTCCACAGCAACATGAGTTCTTTTTTCAGATACACTATTGAAATAACTGAAAACAAAACCTGAAATAACAACTATCCCTATAAATGTAATAGGTAATAGTAATAGTTTTACTTTTGTACTAATGTTTTTTAGCATAGTACCTCCCTTAAAATATTGAAAGCCAAAATAAAATTTTACTTAAATTAGATGAAAAATAAATAAAAAAATACCAACACATGTTATTTATAGTGTTATATTTGTGAATTTGATATGAGAATTACTTATAATAATCATAAAATTATATTATTTAACTCTTTTTGTATTCCTAAAAATACATAAGTGATAGATAAAATTAGATTAGATTTATTTTTTTTGAGATAAACTACTAAAAATGAATAACTATTCACAATAAAATAGATTATAAAAGGAATAAATATGTGTACAGATTGCGGATGTTCAATAACAGACCACCATCATCATGATCATGAACACTCACATGGAGATAGTCAAACTCACCAAGCTGCTCATGAAACTTTACATCATAACCCTCAGTTAAATGATACAAAAACAATTTCAGTTATCAAAAAAATCTTAGATAAAAATGACCACGAAGCAGCTCACAATAGAGCTCACTTTGATAAACAAGGTGTTTTAGGTATTAATCTTATGTCAAGTCCTGGTAGTGGAAAGACTACTTTACTTGAGCATTTAGCTGATATGGTTGATTTTAAATACGGTGTTGTTGAGGGTGACCTTGAGACAAATAGAGATGCGGATAGATTAAAAGCAAAAGGTATTAAAGCAACTCAAATTCAAACAGGAAGTGCATGTCACTTAGATGCGTTTATGGTTCATAAAGGTTTACATGATATGCCTTTAGATGATTTAGATGTATGTTTTGTAGAAAATGTAGGAAACCTTGTATGTCCAGCTTCTTATGATGTGGGAACTCACTTAAATATTGTTCTTGTATCAGTGCCTGAGGGTGAAGATAAGATTGCTAAATATCCAGTAATGTTTAGGTGCGCAGATTTAATACTTATTACAAAGACTGACCTTTTACCTCACTTCCAATATGATGTGGAAAAAGAAAAAGCGGAAGCTAGAAAGTTAAAACCAAATGTAGATATTTTAGAAGTAAATATTAATGATAAAGAATCACTTCAAAGAGTAGTTGATTGGATTGAATTTAAAAGGAAGATGAGATAATGTGTTTATCAATTCCTTCAAAGATTAAAAGTATAGATGAAGAAATGAACACTTGTGTAGTTGATACTATGGGAGTTGAAAGAAGTGCTTCTTTAGATTTAATCGACCAGCCTGTAAAAGTTGGTGATTATGTGTTGTTGCATATTGGGTTTGCTATGAATAAAATAGATGAAGAAGACGCTTTAGAGTCTCTGAAAGTCTATCAAGAGATAATAGATAAAATGGATGAAAATGATAGGCTCGCAGCAATAGAAGAGTCAGAAAACTGTCCTAATAAATAAGTAGAGAACTATGGAAAAAGAACTAGAACTAAATGATTTATATGATGGATTTAGAAATCCAGATGCTATGAAAGCTTATGCAAAACTTGTAAAAGAAGATGCAAGTAAATTAGGCAAAACAATAAATATTATGGAAGTTTGTGGCGGGCATACCCATACTATTATGAAGTATGGAGTGCCACAACTTCTACCAGATAATATAAACTTTATTCATGGACCAGGATGTCCTGTATGTGTTATGCCAAAAGATAAAATCGATAGTGCATATACACTTGCTATGCAAGAAGATATTATCTTAGTTACTTTAGGAGATATGATAAAAGTTCCTGGAAGTAATGGAAGTTTACAAGATGCAAGAAGTAAGGGAGCTGATGTAAGGTTTGTTTACTCTCCAATGGATTGTATAAAAATCGCAGATGAGAACCCTTCTAAAACAGTAGTGTTTTTTGCAATAGGTTTTGAAACAACAACACCTATGACATGTTCACTACTAAAAAGTGTAATAGCAAAAGATATAAAAAATTTATATTTCCATGTAAATCATGTAACAGTTCCAGAAGTAATGGAAGTTTTAGTTCAAAGTGATGATTGTAAGATAGATGCTTTTTTAGGGCCTTCTCATGTATCAGTTATAAGTGGCTCTAAAATTTATGAACCTTTTCCTAAACAGTACAATAAACCCGTAGTTGTAAGTGGTTTTGAGCCTGTTGATGTAATGCAGTCTATTCATATGTTAATTAGACAGTTTGTAGAAAATAGAACTGATTTAGAGGTTGAGTATAAAAGACTAGTTTCTTTTGAGGGAAATCTAAAAGCTCAAGAGATGATTGATACATATTTAAAGAAAGTTACTTTTAAATTTAGAGGAGTGGGTGAAGTTCCTTTAAGTGGTTATGATTTAAAAGATGAGTTTGATAAATACAATGCAAAAGTTATATACAAAGATATTTTGCCAAAAGAGACACCAAAAGAAAACAAAGCTTGTAAGTGTCCAGATATTTTAAAAGGTGTAGCAAAACCAACTGATTGTAAAATCTTTGGAAATGTATGTACTCCTACAAATCCTGTTGGTTCTTGTATGGTAAGTAGTGAAGGTGCATGTGCTGCGTATTATAAATATGGTAATCTCTTAAAATAAGTAAAGGAAATAGATGAAGAAAGTTACATTAGCCCATGGAAATGGTGGAGCAGAAAATCAAGAGTTAATATCTAAGGTTTTTTATAAAGCTTTTGAAAATGAGACTTTAGCAAAAAGCGAAGATGCAGCTATTATAGATAATGGAAGATTAGCTTTTACAACTGATTCTTTTACTGTAAGTCCTATCTTTTTTAATGGAGCCGATATAGGAAAACTCTCTATTTGTGGAACTTGTAATGACTTAGCAATGATGGGCGCAAAACCAAAATATCTTACTTGTTCAGTGATAATAGAAGAGGGCTTTGAGATTGATAAGTTAGAAACTATTGTAAATAGTATGAAAATTGAGCTTGAAAAAAATGGTGCAAAAGTTGTGAGTGGTGATACAAAGGTAGTACCAAAAGGAAGTGTTGATAAGATATTTATAAATACTACTGGAATAGGTGAAGTTCAAAAAGAGGGTATTAGTTCAAACAAAGTATCAACTGATGATGTGATTATTGTAAGTCGTGATATTGGAGCTCATGGGGCAACAATCTTTGCTTCAAGAGAGGGTATGGATATGAATACTGATTTGCAAAGTGATTGTGCCTCTTTATGGCCTCAAGTAGAAGCTTTAATAAATGCAAACATAAACATAACAGCTTTAAGAGATGCTACAAGAGGTGGTTTAAGTGCTGTTTTAAATGAGTGGGCAGTTCAATCTGATATATGTATCGAAGTAAATGAAGAAGCAGTACCTGTAAAAGATGAGGTTAAGGGGTTATGTGAACTTTTAGGCTTTGATGCTATGAGCTTAGCAAATGAAGGTACGTTTGTATTAGCAGTAAAAAAAGAAGACGCAAAAAAAGCAATAGAGGTTTTAAGTAGTTTTGAAAATAGCTCAAATGCTTCTATTATTGCTGATGTTACAAAACAGTATGATAAAAAAGTAGTTTTAAACAGCCCTTGGGGAACAAAAAGATTTTTAGAGTTGCCAACTGGTGAACTTTTACCTAGAATTTGTTAGGAGATTTTTGTGCACGAATATAGTATAGTTCAATCCTTACTAGAGTCATGCGAAGAGCATGCAAAACAAAATGAAGCTAAAGAAGTTACAAAAGTAGTAGTAAAAATAGGTGTTTTATCAGGAGTTGAACCTGATTTATTAAAAACAGCTTTTGATACTTTCAAAGAGCAAACAGTTTGTCATAATGCTGATTTTATTATGAATATTCAAAAAATAATGATTGAGTGTTATAACTGTAATACTCAATCAGAACTTGAAAAGAATGAATTTTCATGTCCAAAATGCCAAAGCACAGACCTAAAAGTCCTTGATGGTGAGGATATGTTTCTTATGTCACTTGAAATGGAATAATCCGTAAGCCCTTAAAATAGGGGCTTTATAATTCTATCGTCTATCTCTTGTATTTAAAGAATATCAGGTATATCAATATTTGTTTCTTTTTCTATAACATTATCAAATACTATCTCAACGGGTGTTATATTTTATCCTCTATGGAT
This sequence comes from Arcobacter pernae, assembly GCF_049472135.1. Taxonomy (NCBI): domain Bacteria; kingdom Pseudomonadati; phylum Campylobacterota; class Epsilonproteobacteria; order Campylobacterales; family Arcobacteraceae; genus Arcobacter; species Arcobacter pernae. Next base: position 196,551 of record NZ_JBMOVV010000004.1, on the reverse strand, counting down.
TGAAATTTTGAAGTATGTTTTATAAATTCAAGTCTAACAGTTCCAGTTACACTATTTCTTTGTTTGGCTACAATTATTTCTACTTCCTCTATAGGCTAAGTTATAATTTGTATATTATCTTTATATATAATCTAGTAATTAAGCCGTACAGGTTTACTGTTAGTATCAGCCCAATGCGAACTTTTTTAGAATATTACTCAGCTTATTTTTCTGTCATTCTAGCTATCTTAATAATATTAAATGATCTAGCTTCATTTAATATAAAAGGTTAAGCCATAATTTAATCTTTTTATGTTTAATATTAGATAGTATGTCGTATATGACATAAAAATAATTTCGATATTTAATTATTATTGATTTTTATATAATTTTACTTCAGTTTTATTATACTATTGATATATTTATTATGAATCTTTCTATAACAGAATATATCTTTTATAAATAACATTAAAAATTCATTAATAGTAAATTTAAACATGTTGTATAGTTTCAAATAACAAAAATAAAGTTTTAAATTAGTCGAATTCGATGAGTTTAGAAATTGAGGATAAGATAAAATGCTAGAAAAAAATTGGAATGAACAAGCTAAGGGAATACTAAAAGCCCACTTAGCAAGGAAAAGTATAAAGTATCATGATTTAGCGCGTAAATTAAATGCTATGGGTATAGAAGAAAATCAAAACACAATAGCTACTAAGATTAGTAGAGGAGCTTTTAGCTTCGCTTTTTTTCTACAATGTATGGCTGCTTTAGGAATAAACAAAATAGACTTAAATATAGGAGAATAATAAAATGACAGCAATTAACGCATTCAAAGAATTTGATAATAAATATAAAAATATAAAAACTATAGACACGAATTGGTATAAGCAAGAATTAGGTGTTGTAACGAAAAAAGGCGTAAATGCTAATGCCTTTGATTCTAAAGGAGAACCATTAGAAGAGTACATTAGAGCAAGGTTTGTTTATATGCTAATTGCTACAGATAGATATAAGCCAGAAAATATTTGTGTTGAAGCAACACTACCTAAGGGAAATGGTGGTAAATCTATTGATTCTGATATTGTAATTTTTAAAGATAATAACTGGGTAGGTAAAGATTTTGGATCTTCTGAAATTAGGCAGAATATTCTTGTAATTATGGAAGCAAAAAGAAACAGTAAAAAAGAAAACATAGAGTCTGTTATCAATAAACAACTTAGAACAGCAATGAATGAATATGAAGGTAATCCAGAAAATGAAATAAACTTTGTATTTGGTGTGTATTTTGACGAGCAAAAAGATATTGTAATCTTCAAAAAAGAAAACAATCACCCTATAAAAAGATATGATAAAACAAAAATTATGGAAGACGATCCATATAATTTAGGGAACAGAGATCAATTAGAGTCCCTACCAACCTATTCTGATTTTATGGAAAACATAGAGAGATTCAAAGATAAATCAAAATTACTTATATCAGATCTTGAACCTATAGATCAAGATACTTTTGTTGATTTACTAGAACCTTTAAATAGAGCAAAAGATAAAATCGGAGTTTCTTTAGATATACATTCTTTAATTGTTGAATTTTTAACATATAAAGTATATGACGAAAAGAAAGCAAAAAAAGATAGTTCATATCTTAGATTTTATCTTGAGAAAAAAGAAGAAAACATTGCAACAGAAATTCAGAGTTTTAGGAGAAGAATTTATAGCCTTCAAAAAGAAGCACAAAATGATTATGAAACAATTTTAAGTAGTCCAATATTTACATATAATGAAAGAAATGGGAAGCTTCAACCAAACCACAAAGACGGTGAAGATTTTTTAAAAGAGCTTATTAAAGTAATGGAGTTTAAATCTATTTTAAATGCAAGTAATGAAAGTTTTAATCAAATTATTTTCAATAACTTTGGTTCTAGTGTTGATAAAGCTTTAGAGAAACAATTTTTTACACCTATTCCAGCTGCAAAAATGATTGTTCAAATGCTAAGACCTAATAAAGATGAAACACTTATAGATCCTTGTTCTGGAATATGTGATTTTCTTGCTGTTAGTTTTAGAGCTATGCACGACAAAAATTTACACTTAGAAGACATTGGAGAAGCTAAAAACCTTTATGGTTTTGATAAAGATAAAAAAGTTTTAAAACTTGCAGAGTTAAATCTTGTATTAAATGGAGACGGTGGAGCGAATATCCACCATATGAATTCTTTAACTGAAAAATTAGCTTCTAATGGAACAGTTATTCCTGAAGGAAATTTTAACTTTGACGAATATGATCTGATAGATTGGAGTCCAATAGGAAATAAACCTGAATTAAAAAAATTTAATTTGGTTGTAACTAATCCACCATTTGGTAAAGGTAGGGATTTAAAATTAGGTAAAGATAGCAAATGGGATATTCCAAAAAATGTAGCTAAATTATATGAAACATATTGGCTTAAATCTATGAAAGATTTTAAAGACCCTGATACTAAAAAAGTTATTCAAGGTTCAGCTGCAAACTTCATTTATAATAGCAATATCAACTATGAAAATGAAAGTGATTTTGATTTTCCTAAATCAATGGATATGGGAGTATTATTTCTTGAAAATGCAGTTAAGATTTTAGAGGAAGGTGGAAGAATGGCAATAGTTCTTTCTAATTCTATATCTTCCATAAAAGAATGGATAAATATTAGAGCATGGTTTATGTCAAAAATGAGACTAGTAGCAGCTGTTGATTTACCAGCTGGAACTTTTGGAGAGACAAGTGTTGCGACGACTGTTTTATTTGCATACAAGCCTAAGAATAAAGATATATTAAAATCTCAATACAAAGTATTTTCAAAAGAAATTAAAAATATTGGATATGAAGTTAAAACAAAAGATAGAATAGTAACTTTCCAGCCAAGCTTTTTAATTGACGAAACTACATTTGATATTGCTAAGGATAATGACGGAAATAAAGTATTACTAGAAGATTTTTCTACAACTATTGAAGATTTCTCAGACTGGTTAAAATTTCAAGAAGTAGAGCTTAGAGAAGCTTATAATGCTTAAACTGGAGGTGTATTATGCTTACAGACAAGAAAATTAAAACTTTTACAAGTGAACCTTATAATTTTATCTCTGGAGAGATTTTAGAAAGAAACTTTTCTTTTTCTCCTCAGTCACATAGGCAAATAAGTGTTCCTAGTGTAAATTATGTACCTTTATCAAGTTTAATTGAAAAGAAGCAAAAAGGGTTTGAACCAGGAAGTGCTGATTATATAACGTTTGGAGATAATCATTTTGTTAGAATATCAGAAATGAGTGATACTGATTTTACTTTTAGTATATCTAATCAAACAAAAAAACTTTTACCACAAGAAAAAGGAAGTTTAATTAATGAGGGTGATTTATGTTATCAAACAGCAAGTAATGTAGGGAATGTTTGCTTTTATTACGGTAAAAAAGCATTTTATAATAGTCATATTTTAAAATTAGAATTAAAAGAGGAAGATAAGTTTTATATATTTGGTATATTAAAATCTGCTTACAATAAAGAGCAAGTAGATATTGGCGGCTCTATTAAAGGCTTAGATAATTTTAGTGAAGATTTTCTAAACAATACTATGATACCAATGCCCAAAAATCAAGAAAGTAAAAAACTATTATCTTTAATAGTTCAAAATATTATAGATAAAGAGCAGCAAATCAAGTTAAAAAATAAAGAAATTAATTCATTAATTAAAAATGAACTTGAAACACATTCACATACTGAATTAAAAATGCCAGTATCCAATGAGGTATTACAAAATAATTTTAGATTTGATAGTGGACTGTACTCACCAGAATATAAAGCGATTAAAGAGTCAATAGAGTTTTATGAGGGAGGTTATTTTAATCTTTTAGATCATTACAATTCTAAAAGAGGACAAAATCTACAAGTTAGTAATATTGGAATAAGTATATATACAAATGAGAAAAAAGATAATTTTTATAGATTAGTGACTAATGTGGAATTTACAGAAGATAGAACTATCTCAACATTTAGATATTTAGGGAATAAAAAAGACTTAACTTTAATACCTAATGATTGTATTATGCTAAGTGCTGACGGTTCAGTTGGTCGTTGTATTTATGTTGACGATCTAGGAAAGACAATTACAAATATACACCCTTGGATTTTAACAGCTAAAGATAAAAATAGAGCAAAACATAAAAATATCTTTACGGCAATGTTTTTAGGTTATCTTAGAACTGTAGGTTATTATGAAAAAATTCAAGATAAATCAAATGGCGGTGGTATCAAAGCTCCGCATTTAGAGAATTGGATTAAGATTCCAGAGTTTCCAGATACTTTACAATGCATTATTTCAAAAAAATATCATAATAAAATAGATAGAAATAAAGATTTAACACTAGAAAACTATCTTGGAAAAGAAAAAGAAAGAAATGCAAAATTAGGAATATGGCAATTAAATATGGAGTTATTTGATCTCAAAGATCAAATAGAGAATTTAGTACATGATATAGTTTATGATATTGAAATTAAGATAGAAGATTATTTACAAAAACAAGAGGACTAAAACCCTCTTGTCTCCACAAATAGAACCTTTTTATCATTATACTGTAAATTTGATAAATTTAATTATTTTTATAAGTTTTGTATCTTTTTTAATATTGTAGGTTTATAAAAGATATATAGACCAAGGTGTTAATAAAAATAACTGAATTGTGTAGTATTTATTGAAATTTCTAATTTTTCTTAGAAAAAGCCATTATATGTATCTTATGAGTTTGGAGATGAATTAATATATATTTAAATTTATAACTGATATTCTTTTCATAACAAGTAAAAAATAATTTAAGGCTTTAGAAAAAATGTAAAATTTACATATAAAGAACAGTTATGAAAAAAATATTATTAGAGAAATTAATTTATAAAAACTACTTAAAAACTTCATTGACTTCACTTTTGTTAATTGAAGTTTTATTGATTATTATATACTTTGCAGTAAATAATAATATGACAAATACTAGTGTTAATTTTATATTAAAAGATATAAAAGAAAATACTTATGAACTTGTAGAGAGTCGTATTCAGAATCTTTCAAATAAATTTTCATATATTGAAAGCTTTACTAAAATCTTACAAAATGAACATGAATACTTTTTTGAAAATCAACACTTATATGAAAATAGAGGCAAGGAAGAGCTATTTAAATACTCTAAATATGGAGTATATTATAAGTATAAAAATAATGGTGGAAGTTCAGTAATATTATCAAGAGATACTAGTCTTACACCAAATCTGAAGAAAACCCTTTATGATACTGAGTATTTCGATAAAACATTAAAATCAATTGTTGAAAATGATAAGAGTATTATTGCTGCATATTTTAATTCTAAAGATAACTTTAGTAGATACTATCCTTTTATTCCAAAAGTTTATTCTGTTTTCCCAAAAGATTTAAATATGACTAATTATAACTTTTATAATAAAGCACTAATTCAAAGTAATCCAAGTAAAAAACCAGTTTGGACAGATGTTTATTTAGATCCTGCTGGAAAAGGGTGGATGATAAGTAGTGTAGCACCTATTTATAATGATGAAAAACTAGAAGGTGTTTCAGGTGTGGATGTTACAATAGATAGTTTTATAAAAGATTTTTTGAATATCAAACTGCCTTATGATGGAAAGTCTTTTATTTTAAGTTCAAATGGAAAAATAGTAGCAATGCCTAAAGGAATTGAGTCTATTTTAAATATTGATGAGGTTACAGCTTATAACTATAAAGATAGTTTGTTAATTGAAAAGACTATTTATAAATCTGATAAATTTAATCTTTTAAACTATCATGATAAAAAAGTTGCTGATAACTTTAAAAATATAATAGCTTCAAAACCTTATAGTCATAAAATGACTTTTGAAGGTAAAAACTATTTGGTATTTACTAAAAAACTTGAAAAAACTTCATGGCATATTATATCTTTAATACCAGAAGAGAAAATATTAGAAAAGATTAATAGTCTTAAAATGGATTATGAAAAGTTAGGATATTTAATCATAGCATGTATTCTTATTTTCTATTTTTTATTCTTTATCTTCCTTTACTATAAAGCAAAATGTTTAGTAAATGATATAAATAAACCTTTAATGAAAGTAATTGATTTAACAAGAAACATTGGTAAAACAAAAAACATTAGAAAACTTGAAAGATGTGGAATTGAAGAGATAGATAAGTTAAGTGATAATTTTAATCTAATGGCACAACAGTTAAATGATAGAACAAAAAAACTTGTTTCTTCTGAAACAAAAAGAGTATTAACAGAAAAACTTGCAAATACAGATACTTTAAGTGGAGCATATAATAGAAGATTTTTAAATGAATTTATAGAAGGTTATTTAAAGATTGTTAAAAGAGAAAAGAATAATTTTTCAATTTTATTAATTGATATTGATAACTTTAAAAAAATAAATGATAGCTTTGGACATGATATAGGAGATGATGTTATAAGAAACTTCTCAAAGTTCACAAAAAGTGCAATCAGAAAAAATGATTTACTTATTAGGTTTGGTGGTGATGAGTTTTTAGTTCTTTTACCAAATACAAAATTTGAAGATGCAAAAAATGTTGCAGAAAAAATCTCAAAGAAGATTTATAAAAGTAATCAAAATCTAGAAGAAAAGTATCATCATACAATTAGTATTGGAATTGCAAGTTATATTGAGAGTGATAATAGTATTGATGATATTATTATTAGGGCTGATAAGTCTTTATACAAGGCAAAAGCTAATGGAAAGAACAATATAGTATAAAATATACAAAAAAACGAATAAAATATGTAATTTTCCTATAAAAAATACATTTTAGTAAGCTAGTTTTATATAACTTTTACGTAAAATTGTAACATTGTTTTTAACAAAAGGAGAATTAATGAAAAAAGTATTAAGTTTAGCTCTTGCATCTGCCTTGACTTGTGGCGTTGCAATGGCAAAAGAGATTAAGGTTGGTGCAGTTATGCCAATGTCTGGTCCATTAGCAGCTTATGGACAAGTAACAAACCTTGGTGTAGAGCTTGCTCATAAACTACAACCTACACTTAAAAATGGAGATACTATTAAATTAGTATTAATCGATAATAAAGGTGATAAGGTTGAGACAGCAAATGCTACAACTAGATTAATCTCATCTGACAATGTTGTTGCAATTTTAGGTGCATTAACATCTACTAATACTGCTCAAACAATTGCTATTGCAGATAAGAAAAAAATTCCAGTAATTGCTTCAGTTGCTACTAATGATAGATTAACTGCAAGAAGAACTTTTGCAAATAGAGTTTGTTTTACTGACTCATTCCAAGGTGAAGTTGTTGCAAACTATGCTAAAGATCAAGGTTACAAAACGGCGGTAGTTGTAGTTGATCAAGCACAAGTTTATTCACTAGGTCTTGCAAAAGCATTCCAAAAAGCATTTAAAGATAATGGTGGAAAAATTGTAAAAGTTATAAAAGTTACTTCAGGAGATAAAGACTTTAAAGCGGTAGTTTCTCAAATCAAGAAAATTAACCCAGACTTTATGTTTATGCCTTTATATCACCCAGAAGCGTCAATGATTGCTAGACAATCTAAGCAATTAGGTTTAGATAAACCAATGTTCAGTGGTGATGGTGTTGCAAACCAAACATTTATTGACTTAGGTGGTGAGTCAGTAGAAGGTTACATGTTTACAGACTTCTTCGATTATACAAATCCTCCATCTCAAACTTCAGCTGAATTTGTTAAATTCCATGAAAAAGAGACTGGAAAAGCTGAAATGAACTCATTTACTGCTTTAGGTGCAGATACTTATAATATTTTAATTGACGCAATGAATAGATGTGAAGATCCAAGTGACTCTATTTGTGTTAACAATGAAATCAAAAAAACAACTGACTTTGATGGTGTTTCAGGAAAAATTACTATTAGTAAAGATGGTAATGCTACAAGATCAGCAGTTATTAAAGAGATTAAGGGTGGAAAAGCTAGCTTTAAAGCGACGGTTAACCCATAATACTTTAACTATTTATTTAAAAGTCTAGCAGCTGATGCTAGACTTTTTTTTTGCTATAAGAAAAGCAATGATATTACTTTTCTTATTGTAAAAGTGGATTTTTTACAAAATTTGGAGTTTCGATGGATTTATTAACATTTATGCAACAAATGGTAAATGGATTTTCTTTAGGGTCTATGTACGCATTGATTGCAATTGGGTATACGATGGTATACGGGGTTTTAAGACTTATTAACTTTGCCCACGGTGACATTATGATGGTTGGTGCCTTTTTAGGTTATGCTTTTTTAGCAATTTTTGAATTACCCTTAAGTATTGCGGTTTTATTGGCAGTTACTTTATCTGCTTTAGTTGGAATCTTAACAGATAAGATTGCCTATAAACCTTTAAGAGATGCACCTAGAATCTCTTTACTTATTACAGCTATTGGTATTTCATTCTTCTTAGAAAATGCCTTTACAGTTTTTGCAGGTGGAGTTCCTAGAGCATTCCCTGTTCCTGAATATATGGAAAATATTTTTAATGTAGCAGGAGTTACATTTACAGTATCTTCTATTATGGTTCCAGCTGTTACATTGGTTTTATTAATTGGAATTTTATATGTACTTTATAAAACAAAGTACGGTATGGCAATTAGAGCTTTATCTTTTGATTTTAAAACTGTAAATCTTATGGGAATAGATGCAAATATGATTATTGCATTAGTATTTGCTTTAGGTTCTGCCTTAGCTGCTGTTGGTGGTATCTTTTGGGTTGTTAATTATCCATCAGTTGAGCCTATGATGGGAGTACTTGTTGGACTTAAAGCATTTGCTGCAGCTGTTGTTGGTGGTATTGGTTCTGTAACAGGTGCTGTTTTAGGTGGATTTATTATTGGATTTACTGAAGTAGTTGTTATTGCATTTTGGCCTGAACTTGGTGGTTATAAAGATGCTTTTGCATTTATTTTCTTAATTTTAGTTCTTATTTTTAAACCAACTGGAATTATGGGTGAAGATTTAGAAAAGAGTAGGTTTTAATGATGAGCGATACTATATTTACAAAACAAAGATTAATCAATTTAAGTTTAATAGTTACAGCAATTTGGTTTACATGGTTCGCACAAGTAACTTTTGATGACTATACAGTAAGAATCATAAATAATGTTGCTATTTTTATAATTTTAGCAGTTTCATATAACCTTATAAATGGTGTTACAGGACAGTTATCACTTGAACCAAATGGTTTTGTTGCAGTTGGAGCTTATGTTACAGCAATTTTAACTTTAGATGCGGATACGATGCTTTATCAATACTATTTAGAAGATCCATCTGAGTGGGTTTTAGCACTACAAGCTGAGTTTGCATGGGCATTATTATTCGCAGGGATTATCTCTGCACTTTTAGCATTGACTCTGTCTTTTCCAGTATTTAGAGTAAGGGGAGATTATTTAGCAATCGTTACATTAGGTTTTGGTTTTATTATTAAAATCTTAGCTATTAATAATCCACAAATTACAAATGGTTCATTAGGTTTAAACGATATTCCTGAATATTCGAACCTTTATTGGACAGGTGGAATTGCCATTTTTGCTGTTGTTGCTATTTTAAATGTAATTTATTCAAAATATGGAAGAGCTATGAAAGCTGTAAGAGATGATGAAGATGCAGCTACAGCTATGGGAATTAATACATTTAAAACAAAAACATTAGCATTTTGTACTTCAGCATTCTTTGAAGGAGTAGGTGGAGGATTATTGGCTGCACTTTTAACTTCAATCAGTCCAGATTTATTTACATTCTTACTTACATTCCAGTTATTAATTATCATTATTTTAGGTGGTTTAGGTTCAACAACAGGAGCAATTTTAGGAACTATCTTTGTAATGGCAGGATTAGAATGGATGAGATTCCTTGATGAACCAATGAATATTTTTGGTTTCCAAACAGAAGGAACACCAGGTATGAGAATGGTTGTGTTCTCATTAGTTCTTATTGTTGTAATGCTTTTTGCAAGAGAAGGACTTATGGGTAAAAAAGAGTTATTTGATCTTAAGATTTTCAAGAGAAAAAAGGGGAGTAAATGATTTTAGAAGTATGTAACGTAACTAAGAAATTTGGAGGAGTTACTGCTATAAATGACACCTCTTTTCATGTAAACTCTAAAGAGATTTATGGTCTTATTGGTCCAAATGGAGCTGGTAAGACTACTATGTTTAATATTATTACAGGAAACTATGAACCAACTGAGGGTGCTATAAAATTTCATGGTCAAACATTAAATGGTATAAAACCTCATAAGATTGTACATAGAGGAATAGCAAGAACATTTCAAAATATTAGATTATTTAATTCAATGACAGTATTAGATAATGTTTTAATCGGATTTGATTATCAGGCCTCTTATACTTATCTTGAAGCAATGTTAAGATTCCCTAGATTCTTTTTGGAAGAGAGACGAATTAGAAAAAGAGCTTTTGAGATTATGGAAGTACTTGGAATTGCAGAGTTTGCAAATGAAATGGCTACATCTTTATCCTATGGGCAACAAAGAAAAGTGGAAATAGCAAGAGCCTTAGCAGCAGCTCCACAACTTTTACTTTTAGATGAACCAGCAGCTGGTATGAACCCACAAGAAACTCATGAATTAGCAGAGCTTTTCTTTAAAATAAGAGATGAGTTTGATGTTACAATCTTATTGATTGAACATGATATGAAGTTTGTAAATAAGCTTTGTGATAGAGTAATGGTTTTAGATTATGGAAAAACTATTTTTGAAGGTGATATAAAAGATGCCATTAAAGATGAAGAAGTTATAAAAGCCTACCTTGGAGATTTTAAACATGCTTAAAGTAAAAGATTTAAAAGTATATTATGGATTAATTAATGCGGTTAAAGGTATTGATTTTGAAGTGGGTGAGGGACAGATAGTTTCACTTATTGGAAGTAATGGTGCTGGTAAAACTTCTACATTACAATCAATTGTAAATGATGTTAAAAAAACTGGAAGCATTGTATATGTAGATAATGATATTTCAAAGATGAAAACTCACAAGATTATACAAAGCCATATTGCACTTGTTCCTGAGGGAAGAAGATGTTTTCAAAATCTAACTATTGAAGAAAACTTAAGAATGGGTGCTTTTAATAATGATGAAAAATATGAAGAATTATTAAAGCATATGTTTGAACTTTTCCCAAGACTAGTTGCAAAAAAAGGTCAGTTAGCTGGAACTATGAGTGGTGGTGAACAACAAATGTTAGCAATTGCTAGAGCTTTGATGTCAAGTCCAAAACTTCTAATGCTAGATGAACCTTCACTAGGACTTGCTCCTAAGATTGTAGGTGAATTATTTGAAATTATTCAAAAACTAAGAGATGAAGGTATTACTATTTTATTAGTTGAGCAAAACGCTTTTGCTGCTTTAGAAATCTCTGATTATGCTTATGTTTTAGAGAACGGTGAAATTGCCCTAGAAGGAAAAGGAAGTGAACTTATTGACTCTGATGAAATTAGAGCAAAATATCTAGGTGCTTAAACTTTAAAAAAGAAATAGTAGCTAAAATACGGCTACTATTTTTATAAACTATTATTTAACAACTATTAACTATCAGATAATATAATATTTATAATAATTAAAAAACTATTTAGGAATTTATGTAAATGCTATTAATGCAATTAGAAACAAAAGAGAAATTTTCATTTTTACAACTTGCTCACTATTTAGCAAGAATTGATAAAAACTTTGGAGAAAAAGAAGAAGAAATAATTTTAGAGTATTGTTCTGAAATGGGTATTGATAATATTGATATTTTTGATGAAGATAACTTTTGTTTGGAAACAGTATTAAGTCATTTTAAATCAAAGAAGAGCCAAAAAATAGTACTTCTAGAACTTATGATACTAATTCATATTGATAATAATTTTGATATAAACGAAAAAGAGTTTATTAAAAAAATTTGTGATAAATTTGAAATATCATTAGAAGATGCAGATGATTTTTCACAATGGGGTAAATCTGTAGCTATGTTATATCAAGTAGCAAAAATCTTTATAAATGAGAAAAAATAAGCATAACTACAATTCTTTAAACTTTCTTAGTAGGAAACTTTTGATAAAATCTCATTATGGAAATAATAGAGACATTAAATACTAAGCTTGATAAAATTTTACACGATTATGAAAGATTGAAATTAGAAAATCAGTCATTAAAACAAGAGTTAGAAACTCTTAAAAATGATAATGATGAATTAACTCGTAATAATCAAGATATGTTTCTAAGAATTGATAGTACTTTAACATTAACGAAGGCACGAAGAAGTGAATAAAGAAATTACATTTTATATTAATCACATGGCATATACTATCAATGTTGATGAGCAAATGGAAGCACAATTAACAAAATATTTAGAGCTAGATAAAGAGAATAATACAAAAGATTTATTAGCAGCTTATATAAGAATTACTCAAGAATATTCAACTTTTAAAAAAGAAGTTGAAAAAATATCAGATAAACTAGCAAGGTTTTAATGAAAAAAGCCTTTTCAATTTTAGAAATTATTATTGTCGTAGTTATAATTTCAATTATATTAAGTTTTGCCATAACAAAGTTTAACTTGATAAATGAAAACACAAATCTTACAAAATTAAAAGCTGATGTAGCTTTGATTCAAAATGGAATTACTAATTTAAAAAAACAAAAAGTTTTAAAAAATGATTATAATCAGATTGAAAAATTAGATTTAGCTTTAGATAATACAGCAAATGAAAAGCTTTTTTCAAATGTTTTACAATACCCTCTAAAAGCAACAAATAGCCATTTAAAAGAAGAGGGCTTTTGGTATAAGAAGTCACAAAATGAGTATTTATATATACTAAATTCAAGTAGTGAAATCTCATTTGAGTTAAAAAATGACTTCTTTACTTGTATAAAACCAAATAATATTTGTAAGGAGCTTTTTTAATGTATTATTATGAACTTGCCTTATTGAAATCTCCTTTAAATCCTTTGACTTATCAAAGTGAAAAGAGTTTAGCCCTTGGCTCAAAAGTCTTAGTAAAATTACAAAATAGAAAAAAACTAAATGAAGCTGTAGTAGTAAAAGAGGTTGAAAAACCAAGTTTTAAATGTGTAAATATTGAAGAGATTACAGATGAGTTTTACGATGAAAAGATGCTACAAGTAGCTAAATTTGTATCACAATATTATGTTTGCTCTTTAGGTGAAGCTTTAAGTGTTTATAGTCCTTTTACAAAAGAGTTTGAAAAAAGTATAGAGTTTGAAACTTTTGATAGTAAGATTGAATTATCAGCTGAACAGCAAGAAGCTTATAATTTTTTAAATGAAAAAAAACAAGCTTTACTTTTTGCAAATACGGGTGCTGGAAAAACAGAGATTTATATCAAAATTATTGAAGAACATTTAAATCAAAATAGACAAGCTGTTTTATTAATGCCTGAAATATCACTTACACCTCAAATGCAAAAAAGATTAGAAAAGGTTTTTGGAAATAGCGTTGCTATTTGGCATTCAAAAATCACTAGAAAGAAAAAAGATGAGATTTTACAAAAACTTCAAGTAGGAGAAGTAAAACTTATTGCTGGTGCAAGGTCAGCACTTTTTTTACCATATAAAGATTTAGGTTTAATTGTAGTTGATGAGGAGCATGATGAGTCTTATAAAAGTGATTCAAAGCCAAGACTTAATACAAAAGATTTATCAATTTATATGGCAAAAAAGTTTGATATACAACTTATTTTAGGAAGTGCAACTGTATCAGCAAGTTCTTTTGCAAAAATTCCATATTATAGACTTGATAAAACTTTTTATGATACTTCAAAGAGATATATTTTTGATGATGGGGAGTCTTGTTTGACTCCTAAAATTTTAAATAAAATTTCACAAACTTTAGACTCTTCAAATCAAGTAATTGTATTTTTACCTACAAGAGCTAACTTTAAGTATCAAATCTGTACTTCTTGTGGTAAATCAGTTGAGTGTCCTTATTGTTCTGTATCTATGAGTTTACATAAAAACGATTTAGCTTTAAAGTGTCATTATTGTGGTTATGCTCAACAAATACCAGATAGTTGTCCTTCTTGTGGCACGGGTATTATTCATAATCTAAGAGTTGGTACTGCACAAATAGAAGAAGAGTTAAAAGAGATATTCCCAAATAAAAATATAAAAAGATTTGATAGAGATGAAATAAAAACAAATAAGCAGTTAAAAACTGTATTAAATGATTTTAACAAAGGTGAAATTGATATTTTAGTTGGAACACAAATGCTTTCAAAAGGGCATGATTACCATAATGTGAAGCTTGCAGTTGTTTTGGGAATAGATTCTGTTTTAAATATGAATTCATATAAATCAAGGGAAAAAGCTTTGTCATTACTAATTCAAATTTCAGGTAGAAGTGGAAGAAAAGGTGATGGGGAAGTAATAATTCAGACGAAAAATGAAGAGTTTTTTGATTATTATCTAAATGAGTCTAATTATAAAGAGTTTTTAGAATCAGAATTAGAGTTTAGAGAGGAATTATACCCTCCATATTTAAAGCTTTCAAAAGTTATTTTTTCTCATACAAATGGTATAAAAGTAAAAGAAGAATTAGATAAATATGTAAGAATTTTAAAATCAAATCCAAATATTGAAGTTGTTGGTTTTGGCCAGTGCGCTATTTTTAAGATGGCAAATAAATATAGATATGAAATAGTTTTAAGGTCAAAAAATGTTAAAGCTATGCTTGAAGCACTACATAGTGTTACCTCTGTTATGGCTACTATAGATATGGACACTATTTATTAAATAAAGATTTAATTATCAAGAAATAGGATTATTTTAATCTTATATTAGTAAAGTTATTGTATAATCGGCAAAATTTTTAGGAGACATTATGGCTTATACAAAAGAAGATTTCAAGAAATTAGTAGAAGACATTCAAGGTCAAGAGTGGTATAAAAACCCTGTTGGTTTTGGTATTGCAAGAATTGACAGAGGGCAAGCAAACCCTGAAAAAGTTCTTCAAGCAACTTACCCATTAATTAACTGGGAAGAAAACTATGGAAGTGCGGCGGTATTATTAAATGCACTTAAAGTAGCTGGAGAAAATGTTGATACTTCAAAATCAGAATTAGTTTGTAAACTTTCTGATACTTTCTTAGCTGAATGTGTAGAAGCATTTAGACCTTATATCCCTGAAGCAAAGGGTGAAGCACACAAAAATGTTCAAGTTATTTCAACATTAGCTTCATTACCAATTGATTCTGGATTAACTGCTGAAGATTATAGAGTTGTATTTATTTTTGAAGATGCAGCAGTAGAGTCTGTAGAAGCAGCTTACTTAAAATTATATGCTTTATCAACTGGAAAAGCAGCTTTAAGATCATTAAACTTAAATGGAATCTTTGGTGCATTACATAATTGTGCATGGGTTGGAAACCAACCAATTGAATTAGACTGGTTAAGAGAAAATGAAATTGCATTAAAATTAGCTGACAAATGGCCAACTATTGATATGGTTGATAAATTCCCAAGATTCTTATCTCATGTAATTCCTGCAGATAACACAAGAATCTTAGAGACTTCAAAAGTTAGATTTGGAGCTCAATTGGCAGCTGGAACAACTGTAATGCCAGGTGCTGCTTACATTAACTTCAACGCTGGTACTGAAGGTGCTGTTATGGTTGAAGGTAGAATTTCATCATCTGCTAAAGTTGGAGCTGGTTCTGACGTTGGTGGTGGTGCTTCAATTCTTGGTGTATTATCAGGAACTGATGGTGTACCTGTAACTATTGGAGAGAACACATTATTAGGTGCTAACTCTTGTACTGGGACTGCTATAGGTGATGGTTGTATCTTAGATGCTGGTGTAACAATTTTACCAGGAACTAAAATTAGCCTATCTGAAAAAGCTGTTGAGCAGTTAAAAGAAATAAACCCAGATAAAGAGATCTCTACTTCTATGAAAGGAAGCGATTTCTTAGGAGTAAACGGAGTTCACTTTAGAGTTAACTCTACAACTGGTCAAACAATTGCAATGAGATCGACTAGAGAAGTTAAATTAAACGCTGACTTACACTAGTATAAAAATTACAGTTTAACTAAAACACTTAAAAGGACAAGAGAAATCTTGTCCTTTTTTTATTTATACTAATATAAATATGCTATAATTTTTAAAATTTTATAGGATAATCAAATAGTGAAACTTCAAAAAATAATACTTCTAATATTTATCACATTAAACTTTTCATATGCAAATAAACTTATCATGGGATATAGAGAAGATGAAAGAAAACCTTTAATTGGTGGAGTAAAAGATAATACAGGTTTATATTTAGAACTTTATTCTCTAGCTGCTAAGAGAATTGGTTATGAGCTTGAAGTTGTACGAAAACCTAAAAAAAGAATTTTATTAGAGATGAAACAAGGTAAAATAGATTTTTATCCAGGATTTACTTTTACAACTCCTCGAACAAAATTTAGCTATTTTATGGAAAATGGTTTACCTGGTGGTGATGTTGGTATTTCTTTAAAAGAGTTTCCAGATATAAAAAGTTTTAATGATTTATTAGGACAAAGGGTATTAGTAGCTGCTGGTGGTCCTACTGAAGCTAGATTAAGTGAACTAGATCATATTAAACTTCATAGAGTGCCAAGGTTAAGTATAGAAAAGGCTTTTAATCTTATAAAATTAAAAAGAGACGATTTTTATGTTTATAATAAATCTTCAATTGATTACTATATAAAAATGAACAATATAGATTATCTAAAAGTTCATAAAGATTGTTGCGGTGGATATAAGCCTATGTATTTAGGTTTCTCTTTAAACTCTGACAAATTTTCATATTTTAAAAACCCAAATTTTGATAAATCTAAAAAGGTTTCTATAGAAAACCTTCCAATAGTTATTGATAAAGCAAGTGTTGCTTATAAGTTTCAAAAAGCTTTGGAAAATATGCAAAAAGAAGGTATAACACAAAAGCTATATGAAAAGTACTATAATTAATCTCTAACTTATAATTTCATATAATCTGTCCTTAATTTCATAGAAAAGAAGATTAATGATAGAACTTTCAAATATTTCAAAAAGCTTTGCAAACAAAGAGTTATTTACAAATTTAAATTTTAGACTAAATAAAGGTAATAAAGTAGGTTTAGTCGGTAGAAATGGTAGTGGTAAATCTACTTTGTTTAAAATCATTTTAGGGGAAGAACATCCAGATGATGGAGAGATAAATATTCCTAAAGGTTATAAAATAGGAGCTTTAAAACAGCACTTAGTATTTACTGAAAATACAGTAAGACAAGAGGGAGCTACTGCTTTAAATGAGGAAGATAAATATAATGTATACAAAGTAGAAAAAATCCTTTTTGGATTAGGCTTTTCTCAAGAAGACTTAGATAAGTCACCTCAAAGCTTCTCAGGTGGTTATCAAATTAGAATTAATCTTGCTAAACTTCTTGTAACACAACCAAATTTATTACTTTTAGATGAGCCTACAAACTATTTAGATATTGTATCTTTAAGATGGCTAAAAGGTTTTTTACAATCTTTTGAAGGGGAAGTAATTATTATTACTCACGATAGGGACTTTATGGATAGCGTAACTACACATACAATGGGTCTAGTTAGAAGAAACCTAGAAGTTATTCCTGGAAACACACATAAATTTTATGCTCAATTAGAAGCAAATGATGAACACTATGAAAAACAAAAAGCTAGTAATGAAAGAAAGAGAAAAGAGTTAGAAGAGTTTATTGCTAAGAATAAAGCAAGAGCATCAACAGCAGCACAAGCTCAATCAAAACAAAAAGAGCTTGATAAAATGGAAGACTTTGGAAGTTTACAAAATGAAGCTACTTTAGATTTTGATTTTAATTATAAAGATACACCTTCAAAAGTTTTATTAGATGTAAAAGATGTTTCATTTGGTTATGATGAAAATAATTTACTATTTAAAGATATATCTTTTGCTTTAAAAAAGGGTGAGACTATTGGAATTATTGGTAAAAATGGTAAGGGTAAATCTACACTTTTAAATACTATAGCAGGTGAATTAAAGCAACTTAGTGGAACAATTGATTTTCATACATCAACAACATTGGGGCATTTTGGTCAAACAAATATAGACCATTTAAATCCAAATAATACAATAATGGATGAGATTTATTTAGGAAATTCTAAATTAGCTGAAGCTAGTGTTAGAGGAATTGCTGGATCTATGATGTTTAGTGGTGATGATATAAATAAAAAAATCTCTCTTTTATCAGGTGGAGAGAAAAGTAGGGTAATGCTTGGAAAGATACTTGCAACTGATGTTAACTTACTTTTCCTCGATGAGCCTACAAACCATCTTGATATGCAATCAATTGATGCTTTAATAAAAGCTATAAAAAACTTTAAAGGTTCATGTTTGATAGTTACTCACTCAGAAGAGCTTTTAAGAGAAGTTTGTGATAGTCTTATTATCTTCTCAAAAGGAACAGCTTCTTATTTTGATAGAGGATATGATGAGTTCTTAGAGAAAATCGGTTGGGAAGAAGAGGAAGAAGAGAAAAAAACTAAAGCAGCTCCAAAAGTAAATAAAAAAGAAAACAAAAAGCTAAGAGCACAGATAATACAAGAAAGAAGCAAAAAAACTTCACCTTTAAAGAAAAAACTAGAAAAATTAGAAAATGAAATCATGGAACTTGAAGATGAAGTTAGTACTCAACAAGAAGAGCTTATAAAAGCTTCAAATGAAGGTGATAATAGCAAAGTAATAGAGCTTTCTCAAATAGTAACTAAAAATGAAAAGCAAGTTGAAGATATGTTTGAACAGCTAGAAATAACTCAACATGAATTAGATGAAATAGAAGAAGAGTATCAGCAAAAGCTAGATGAAATTTAATTATTTTCATCTTTAACTACTTTAAAAGTTAATCCTAATATAATAGTAAAAATTATATAAGGATTAATATGAAAAACTTTTTATTTATAGTTTCAATCTCTTTTCTTCTTACTGCTTGTTCTTTAAGTAGGCAAGTTCAAGAAGTAGATACTAAATCAACAAATATTTTTACAAATTATGTCTCTGAAAGCTATTTAAAAAAAGATGAAGGTTATGACTGGGTAAGTGTAAATCTTTCTAAGAATAATGAAAATAGTTTAAGAGTAAAAGTTCGTTCAAGAGCAGATAGAAAAAAGCCTACCTGTACTTTAGATACACTTGCATACAAAGTTGATAAAAACAAATACAATTTTTATAGTGATGGAAAAACAATAGAGTTATTTGTTTTTGAGAATAAAATAGAGTTTAAAGGTAAAACAAAAGATGATGAAATAGCCTTATATTATTTTTGTTCAGGTGGAGGAAGTATAAAAGGTGATTATATAAAATATGAAAAGTCATTAGATAAAGAACAGATTGATAAAAGAGCTTATGTTAATAGTCTGTCTTATGGCAAATACAGATTCTATATAGATAGTTCTGATAATAAATTAACAATAAAAACTTATGATTTAAAATACTCAAAGCAGCCTTTTGTGCATGATATAAAAGGACAAGTAGTATTTAGTGAAATAGCAGATATAAACAATGATACAAATCCAGAAATCTATATATATTTAAATGAGAATATAGAAGGTAAAACTTATGGAAAATTAATTGCATATAGTGTAAACGCAGCAGTTTCAATGAGTGAAATATATCTTGCACCACTAAAATATAATAAAGAGTTTTTTTCTTCATATTTTGGAAATGATGAATTCAGAGTAGTTGAAAACACTTTAGTAAGAAGATACCCTCTAAAAAATGGAAAAACAAAACAAATCCAATATAAATTAGTAGCAGGTGAGGCTACTTGGCAATTAAAAATTGATAAGATAGTAGAGTATTAGACTTTACTATCTTTAGGTATAAAATACATCACTGTTTCATAAATACCTTCCATATAATGTCTAAGGTATATATCATAGTCTTTACGTATTTCAAGTATCAAATTTGGTACTTCATACCAATCACTTGCTTTATGATAAACACATATAGCTAAGATAGGGTGATATTGTTTTATAGTTGCTTTCGCACCCTCTAGGGCTTTTATTTCATCACCTTCTATATCAAGTTTGATAAAGTCTATTTTTTCTTTGATAAGCTTATCTATTGTGTTTATATTTTGTGTTTGATAGTCATGCTTACAATTGTTTTGTACTTCATCTAGCTTATCTTCTATAAGTTGAGTTTTATTTCCTATCCCACAATTTATAAACTCAACATTTTTTAAATCTGGGTTTTCTCTTTTTGCTATATTTATATGAAGTAAGCTTGGCTCTACACAATATATTTTTTTATAATCAGGATAGTTTTTAAGTATATACTCTAAGGTATCACCAACATAAGCTCCTCCATCTAAGAAGTTTATATTTTTTATATAAGGAACTATTTCTTTATCGAAGTATTGATTTTCATGGTCATTTGTAAAACCTTGCATAAACTCTAAATCATAGCTTATTTTGAAGTTTATTACTTTTTCAAAAACTTCTTTTGATTTTTTATCTTTTAAAAGTTCATATGTTTTTTTATATTGTTCTTTATTTTTTAAAAAATCTTCTTTAAAATCATCCATAAATATAGGTGCAGGTAAGGGTAGTTTACTATAATTGAAAAAACTAAGATAATTAAAGTTTTTATATCCAAGTTCATCTAATCTATTTTTTACTTCAAGTGGACTACCCGTAGAAACACTTAAGATTATAGAGTTTTCTTTAGCTACGTCTTCTATCTTTAGGATATCTTTTTTTCTTGAACTTTGAACTCTTGTGAAATCATCTATTATTCCATCAACCTCAATATGTTTTGATACGGCTTTACCAAATTTATTTATACCTAAAATATATTTTTTGATATCTTTTGAGTTGATAAAAAGCTTAGTAAGCTCTTTATCTTTTGTATTTATATAGTTAAAATCTATTAGATTCATTTATTATTTTTGAGTAAGAAGTTTTAGGCTTTTTGCATTAAAAAGTCTTAATTCTTCACTTTTCATAGCTTTTAGTTCATTTGAGAAACCATTGTTAGCAAATAGAATAAATACATCAGCATTTAAACCAATATCTTTACAATCTTGCATAAGTTTAGTAAGAACTGCTTTTTTAATTTTTGCAGTAGTATTTTTGCAAACACCTACTACGATTTTATTATCTTTAGTTTGTAAAACTACATCAATTTCTCTACTTTTATCCCAGTATTTACCAAGGTCTTTGATACCTTCTTTCTCATAGAAATCTCTTGTATATTCCATACATAATTCTTCAAAAATAAATTCTTGAAATTGTGTAAAATTATTTTGAAATCTCTCTTCAAATTCAGTATATTTTCTATCTCTAATACCTTTATAAATTGGAGATACAAAAGCAAACCAAAACCTTAAAAAGGGAGTAGTAAATAGAAGTTTTTTTGCTATGTCACTATTGTTTGCTTTTTTAGCTAAGAAATTAAAAGAAGATTCAATCTCTATGATTCCTCTATCACATAAGTTTTCAACACTACTCATACCTTCTTCAAAACTAACATGTGCTCTTTTGAAAGAAGAATTAGTTCTTCTATCTCCTAAAGCTACACCACTTAGTATTGCATGGTCAATATGATATCCACCTGTTAAATAGTGTACTTCTCTTTTTAGCTCTTCATAATTGTTTAGTATATGAGATTTAATTAACTCTTCAAGAGGTTTTGTAGTATCAATTTTCACATCGTAGCCACCAAATACACTAAAGTATTTTATTGCTGTTTGCATATCATTAAGATTATTGTTTTCACAAAAAAGCGCAAACTGCTTTTTTGTTGATAGGTCGATTAAAAAAATGTTATTCCTTTTATTTTATATTTTAAATAAATCTTTCGGATTTATATGATAAGAGTTCTTTGTAGCCTGAAACATTAAGTTGTCGTTAACTCTACCAACAACATAACCTTTTTTTATCCATTTACCAACTCTAAGTGTTGGAGCTATTTCATCTAAATGTGAGTAGATTGTATGAAGTCCATTTTGATGCTGAACAATTACAACATTTTCAAGCATTCCGGCATTCTTTTTTGCATATACAACTTTTCCATTTAATACAGATACTACCTTTGCTTTAGGTCTTTTTGTTTTTAAAACAACTGACTCATTAAATAGTTTGATTTTATAAACAGGGTCATAGTATGTACCAAACTTTTTTACAACTTGAAAAGATTTTAATGGAGCAATTGTTTTTTCACCTCTATATTTAGTGATTTTTACTCCAGAAGTTGATGAACCAATTTTTCTAACATCAAGATTTAACTTTTGTGCATATTGTTGGTTTCTATCTTGTGCTGATTCAACCTTATTAGAATTAGAGCTATTTTGTTTTTTTTGTCTTGCTTCTAAAAGTCTTCTTATTCTCTCTTTTCTTTCTCTTTCTTTTTCAATCTCTTCTTTTTTTAGAATATTTAACTTTGAAAGTAAATTTTTTAAAGACTCTTGTTTTCTAACCACTTCTTTTAGTTGTTCTTGATACTCTTTATGTTGTTTTTCTAAATCTGTAAGAGACTCTGAGTGTTTTGATTTTAAAGAGTTTAAAGTCTCTTTTGTTTCTTGTCTTTCTTTGATATATGAAGATATCTTTTTTATTTTATTTTGATTCTCTTTTGTATTACTTGTAACTATTTCATAATTATTATTTAGCTTTAGTATTTCATCTTTTGAGTTTTGAGATAAAATAGTATATATTTCACTATCAACTAACTCTTTTAAACTATCTTTAGAAGCAAGTTTTAAAGCTATTGATGTAGAAAAATCTTCAATAATTGTATCAACAATCTGTTCTTCATTTGTCTTTTTTTGTTTTATAAGACTAGATGATTTACTTTTAAGTAGGGATATTCTTTTTTTAGATTCTTCAAGAAGTTCTGTATGTTTTTCAATATCAGCATTTATTCTTTCGATATCTTTTTCAAGTTTAGAAATATTTTTATTTTGTTCATTAATTTTTTGTGATAACTCATTTATCTTTTGAGTTGTAGCTCTTTTTTTTGATACATTACTACTTAATATTTTTTGATTGTTTTCAATCTTCTTATCAATAGCTTTTGTAGATGTATAAGAAAAGGTACTTAGTAAAATTATTGTGAAAAATATTCTAATCATTGTTAATTTTATACTTTAATAATACACCAATTATCGTAAACATAGAAATACCAAATGATAGTAAAAATAGTTTCGATAACTCATTGTATAGATCTATCTCAACATTTATTATATCTTTTAGCTCATATGGGAAAATAACCATCATATTGCTTGAAACATAATATAAAAATGCACCAACAATTATAAATGAAAACAGTGAACTTAATATAGCATAATTTAGAACACTTGAAGCACTATATAAAATAGAAGCACCATGAAGTCTTAAAATAGCTATCTTTGTACTGTGTTCATGAAACCAAAGTTTTACTTGTTTTGCAATTATAATTATTGCAAAAATTGTAATAATAAAAAATAGAATAAATGTAATACTATTTAATAAAACTAATAAAAGGTATGTTTGATTGTGGTTTTTTGAAAATACTTCTACTTTTCTTATATTTTTATTTTGAAGTAGGGTATCTTTTATCTCATCAAGTTGAGTTGTAGTAGGAAACTCTTCTAAATATATT
Organism: Arcobacter pernae; assembly: GCF_049472135.1. Taxonomy (NCBI): domain Bacteria; kingdom Pseudomonadati; phylum Campylobacterota; class Epsilonproteobacteria; order Campylobacterales; family Arcobacteraceae; genus Arcobacter; species Arcobacter pernae. Next base: position 172,900 of record NZ_JBMOVV010000004.1, on the reverse strand, counting down.
TGATAGAAGTTTGGAAGCTTCCTTTTTAAAAGCTCAATAGATGTTTCTGATAAGTTTGATTTTATATTATTGATAATACGATTTTTCTTTAAAGTTTGTATTTTAGCTACATCAATTCCCGCTAATTCATTTATATTTTCTTTTATTAACGGAGTATTTGTAATTATTACAATTGAATAATCATCTGATATTCTTTGTTTATAATTATCAACTACATTATCTATTAAAAGATATATTGCAAATGTAATTAGCATTGAAGTTAGAGGAATTAAAAAAGCAAAAATATTTTTAAGAAACTTCATATATCATACCATCCTCTAAAGACAACTGTCTAAACTTTATTCCTAAGTTTTTAGGAACTCTATGCGTTACTACTACGATAGTTATTCCTAACTGTTCATTGGCACCTTTTAATAAGTTCCATACAACTTCAGCTGAATAATCATCAAGATTTCCTGTTGGTTCATCAGCAATAATAATTTTTGGATTGTGGGCAAGTGCTCTTGCAACAGCTACTCTTTGTTGCTCACCTCCACTTATTTCATTTGGGTAGTAACCAGCTCTATGAGATAATCTTACATGAGCTAAAAGCTTTTGAGCTTGGTCTCTTGAAACTTCATTAGAGTAACCATTAATCTTAAGAGGTATCATAATATTCTCTTCAATTGTGTATTCACTAATTAGTTTGTAATCTTGAAAAATAATACCAATATCTTTTCTTAAAACTCTAAGTTTTTTACCACCAATACCAAATACTTCTTGGCCTTCAATTTTTAGACTACCATGTTTTAAAGGGATATCTCCATAAAATGATTTTAATAAAGTAGATTTACCACTACCTGAGTTTCCACCTATAAAGATGAACTCTTTTGATTTGATAGTAAAATTACCTTTTTTTATAATATATTTGTTATCGTCGTATGATAAGTATATATTTTTTGCTTCAATCATTTACTTAAAATCTCTTTTAATTTTTTATGTGCATTTAGGTTTGAACTTGTAGGAATAGGGCTTCCTTGATAATAAGAAACTTTTCCTTCTTCAACTAAGACATATTTACTTACAGGTCTATCAAAATTACCCATAGTAAGTTGGATCATTCCTGAGTTTTCTTTATCTTCTAAAGTAAAAATATCTTCTACGTGAACAAAATATCCATTTTCAACAACAGATTTTGTAGGAATATTTTCAATAAGTTTTAAAAAGTCTTCTACTTCAAAATCAAAATCAAAATCAGGTTTTATATCAATCTGTTCATCTTCTTGAGCTGATACAAGTACTACATCATAGATGTTTTTACCCATTTTCTTCCATCTATCCTCATATTTACTAGATACTTCTAAATCTTTATTGATATCAATTGTAATTCTTCCTTTAGGAAGATTTGTAAGAAGTTCTGTACAATAGTCAAAGTATTTTCTACTATCTGTTCTAAGCTCTAGTGTTCCACCAATTTTTAGAACTCTTAATGCTTCATTTATAAACTCATTTGAGTAGATTCTTCTGTGAGGTTTTTTATCCCATGGTACAGGGAAATGAACAAAGATTTTACCTACTTTGTTTGATTTGATAAACTCCATAAATAGTCTTGCATCATAATTTACGATCAAAACATTGTCAACTTCTTGAAGTTCAAGCTGTTTAGATAATTGTTCAATTGATGGAGTGTGGATTTCAAGACCAATAAATTGTACATCAGGGTTATTCTTTGCTTGGTATATTAAGTGTCTACCACTACCAAAACCTATTTCTATTTGTATCTCTTTTTGTGTATCAAATTCATCTACAAAATAGTTTATATCTTTGATATATTTATTTTCAGGAACAACTTTATTTGATATGTTATTTGTATTTGAGAAAATAATATCAGCATCAATTGCTTTTGCATAACTGTTAATAGCATCTTTTACTACTGATACCGGAGAGATTCTTGTAACTTTGTCAAACTTAACCATTTGATTTTCATCTTTAGGTCTAACTGTTAGTAAAAAGTCTCTATTATCTTTTTGTACAGCAATTTTATACTCTGTGTTTCTAGGTTTTTCTGTAAAATTATATGACTTTGCAATAAATTTAAAGTCCACACCATCACATGATGATGGTGTATTAACTAGGTTAGTTTTCTTATATACGATATGTGGCATTTTCTACTTTACTACTTTTGGATTTTTGGTAAGATTAATTCAGCTTCATCAGTTTTCTCTGAAATTAATCCATATGTGTCATTTGCTTGGATAGAGTATTTGTATTGTACTCCATTGATGATATTATTGTCTTCGAATCTTAGACCTTTAATATCAGTAAATTTTTCTGTTTTACTTTCCCAGAAACCTGTTTGTGTTGTTTTGTAAACATTATATGAAACAGCTCTTTGGTCACCTGGCGTCCAGTTTAAAATAGCTTTAGAACCTTGTATCTGAGCTAGAGTCATTACTGGTTTTGATGGTTTACTTAAAGTCATACCCATTTTTGCATCGATTTTGTCAGAACTTCTTAAGAAGTCTTTATCAACAGCATAAACTTTATAGTAGTATGTTTTACCATCATCATCAATATGGTCTGTATAATCTAAAGTATTTTTAGTAAACTCTTTGTGTTTTGAAAACCCAATACTTTTAAATGGACTTCTATAAATTACATATTTTAAAACATCTTCAGTTGGACTTGGTTCCCATTTTAAAACAATCTTTTTAGGTTGATTTGTTGAAACTTGAAGATTCTGAACACCTATTGGTAAAGGCTTAGTTGTAGCAGCTACTGCCTTGCTTGGTTGAGTTGCAATATCTTCAAATGTATATGCTGTAACTCTATATTTAAAAGTTTCATTATTACCTAAATTAGTATCAATGTATTCAGCATTTAATCTACCTTGGATAGTTTTTAAAGTTACCCATTTACTATTTTTTTCATCAAGTTTTTCTATTTTGTAGTACTCGATTCTTAAATCAGGATGTGGTCTCCATACAATTTTTATTCTATTAGGAAGATTGTTTATTCCTTGAACAAAACTAACTGGTAAAGCTCTTGCTGCTGTACTTACAACATAAGCTTTAGTAGTTTTTGATTCCATCCCATTGTTTGCTTTTGAAGAGATTTGATAAACATACTTTGTGTTTGGTTCTAATTTTGTATCAACAAAGTGAGTAGTGTATCTGTTGTCTAAAGTTTCAATAAGTTTTAATCTTCTACCATCTTTGTGCATATTTGCTCTATAGAAGTTATATCCTACTACTCTTGGGTCGTCTACTCTTTTCCACTCAAATGCTATAGAAGTAATATCTGAAATAGCTTTAACTGAATTATTATCAATTACTTCTATAGTATCGTCAATTTTAGGCTTTATTGGAGTATTTAGGTTGCTTACACTACAACCACTAAATAAAAGAGCTAAAGCTGTTAATGATGTTGTTTTCATCAATGTTGTCATTTATAATCTCCGTTTGAAAGTTGTTATTTAAAAAGTCATTCATATCATTTGGTAAATCTGCTTTAAAACTCATCTCTTTTTTAGTTATAGGATGAGTTAAATATAGATTATATGCATGTAAATAAAATCTATTTATTTTATTTAATTCGCCCTTAAAACCATATAAATTATCTCCTAAAATATGCCTATTTATCGAAGCTAGATGAACTCTTATCTGATGTGTTCTTCCTGTAAACAGCTTTGCTGCAATTAACTCATATTTTTCATTTTTGCTATTGATTATTTTTACAAAAGCTGATTTTGCATTCTTTCCATTCTCTTCTATAGACATTTTTAATCTATTATTTGGGTTTCTTCCAATTGGTTTTTCTATTACTATATTATCTTTTAATGGTAAATCAATTATTGCAAGATAGTATCTTCCCATAGTTTTATCTTCAAGTTGTTTTGATAATCCAACATGGGCTTCATTTGTTTTTGCAACAACCATAACACCACTTGTTCCCTTATCTAATCTATGAACAATTCCATGTCTTTCTTCCCCACTTATTGTAGATAAAGAGATATTTTTTAGTTTTAACCAGTCAACTAAAGTTGCATCTTTAACACTTGGTGCATCATGAACTGTAAGATTATAGGGTTTATTTACCACTAAAATATGTTCATCTTCATATATTACTTTTACATCTTTCCCTTCAAGAGATTCTTTTACAAAAGTTTCATCTTTTACTGGGTTTAGTTCAGTTTCGGGGAAGTGAACATCTACTTTTTGATCTACCTTTAGTTTAAGACCTGTTTTTGAAACAGTCTTTCCATCTACTTTAACATACTCTTTTTTTATAAGTTGTTCTATTTGATTTCTTGATGCATCAATTTGTGATGCAAGAAATTTATCTAGTCTATTTGCTTCTTGAACAATAAAATTTTTATCCATATTTAGATACTCTTTCACTATGCGTTTATTTGATAAGAGGATTATATCCCATTTTGATTATTTATTACTAATCTTTGTTTTACCTTTGGTGTTTTTATCACATCACCTTATAAGTGAAACAAATGAAATATTAGCAAAGAAACAATTAATATACTTTTCAATTTCACTATTTGCTTTTGCATTTGTGTTTATTTTACCAATTAGGAAAAAATTAAGACTAATTCCATTTTTATATTGGGTAGGAATAGCATTGCTTTTAGCTGTAGAATTCTGGGGAGTTACAAAACTTGGTGCAAAAAGGTGGCTGCCAGTACCTATTTTAAATACTACTATGCAACCATCAGAGTTAATTAAGCCTATTTATATCTTAATGCTTGGATATTTAATACATAATAGACCTCCACCAAAAAATGGTTATGGATTAAAAGATTTTATATATTTTTCTTTTTATATTTTATTACCATTTATATTAATTGCAAAAGAGCCTGATTTAGGTACAGCTCTTGTAATGCTTTTAGTTGGTTATGGAATTTTATTTATTATTGGTGTTAATTGGAAGATATGGGCAACTATTGTTTTAAGTATAGGTTTAGCTTCACCTTTAATTTATACTTATTTAATCAAAGATTACCAAAAGAAAAGAATTAAAGATTTTATATCTGAAAAGCCAAGTTATCACGTACAGCAATCAATTATTGCTATTGGTTCTGGTGGACTTGTTGGTAAGGTAAGTGAAGATGCAACACAAACACAATTAAAGTTTTTACCAATTGCGACAAGTGATTTTATATTTGCATATTTTGTTGAAAGATATGGATTTTTAGGGGCATTAGGTTTAATATTTATATATGCCTTATTGATTATGCATCTACTTAGTATGAATTATTATTATAAAGATGATTACGTCATACGGTGTTTTGCATCAGGCTTGGCACTCTTAATATTTTTAAATATGAGTGTAAATATTTTAATGGTTATTGGATTTGCTCCAGTTGTTGGACTTCCTTTACCTTTATTCTCCTATGGAGGAAGTTCATTTATAAACTTTGTAGTTATTTTTGCAATTTTAGAGAACTTACTAGCTTTTAGATATATGGACATGTATAACTATGAAAGAAGGTTATAGCTTATTTTTTACAATAAAATAAGCTATTTACTTTTTATTAAACATTTAGGAGTATCATTGATTTGTGTATGAAATTTTATACAAAAAGGATAAAAAATGACACACGAATTAATGAAATTACCTTATGAAATGGATGCCCTAGAGCCTTTGATGTCAAAGGAAACTTTAGAATATCACTACGGTAAACATCATCAAACATATGTAAATAAATTAAATGATTTAATTAAAGATACAAAATATGAGAATCTATCTTTAGAAGAGATTATTAAAACATCTGAAGGTGGCATTTTTAATAATGCTGCACAAGTATTTAATCATGACTTTTTTTGGAATGGTTTGTCACCAAATGAGAAACAAATACCTAAAAATTTAGAAAACAAACTTTTAGAGACTTTTGGATCAGTAGAAGAGTTTAAAAAAGACTTTATTGATAAAGCAACAACTCATTTTGGTTCAGGTTGGGCATGGCTTGTTAAAGATAAAGAGAATAAATTAAGTATTATTTCAACTGCAAATGCACAAACTCCTATAGTAGATGGTTTAACACCGCTTCTTGTTTGTGACGTGTGGGAACATGCTTATTATATTGATTATAGAAATGCAAGACCTAATTATTTAGAAAACTTTTGGAAACTTATAAATTGGGATTTTGTAGCAAGTAATTTAGAGGATTAAAAAAAAGGCAACTAAATTTGTTGCCTTTTTTTCTATACTTTTAGTTTTCTTTAATTATTTTCTTAACTTCATTAAGAAGGTCAACTGAGGCTTCAATTTCTTCTTTTCTAATTGCAACACTTTCGATATTACAACCTACAGGAATTCCTCTTTTTTTACCAAATTTATATAACTCTTCAAATATATCTCTTGATAGTTTTACAGACTCTTCTAGGATATTACCTGACTCTTTTAAATCCTCTTCTAAATAGTTTGGAATATTAATACCAAGCCATTTCATAAAGTCAAGCGTTTTTGCACTACCGCATGGAGTTAATGTAAAAATAATAGGAACCATTTCTAGGTTATTTTCTTTTACATATTTTGCATAATCAGTTAAAAATATCTTTGATGCTTCTAAGTCATATACACATTGAGTAATAAAAAACTCACAAGAGCTATTGATTTTTGAAGCTACTCTTAAATGCTCATCGTGCTTTTTAGAGTGTCTTTCAGGAATAGCAATACCACCTAAACAAAGATTATCATTTACTTTTCTTTTTAATTCATAAGCTTGTTTTAGTGTAATATTTGTTTGCTGTTCATGTGAAGCAGCACCTACAAATACTGAGTGAACTTGACTTTGTTTAGTCTCTTCAAGCCAAGCTGAAAATCTCTCTTCATTATAGTTACCAACTGCTCTATATACAATTCTTGGAGTTTTTAAATCTTGTAAATAGTTTTTTGAATACTCACAAGGATTGATTGTTTTGATAAATGGAAAAGGTCTTTTTTCATCAGTTCTATCTGATTCATCTTGAATATCATATAAAACTAAACCATCAACATTTAATTTAGAGATTCTTTCAACATGTTTTTTTGCAATCTCTTTGATTTCTTCTTCTGTGTGCTTTACTTTAGGTGGTGTAATACCATATAAAATAATGCCTTCTTCTTTCTTTCTTATCTTATCTGTTAACATTTGTTACCTTGATATAAATTATTAAAATTTTCGTATTTTACTAAGTTATGTTTAAATCTATGTAAAAAATTAAATCTGACCTTGTTTGTAAAGTATATCTTTTAGTATATCTAAATCATAAATTGAAGGCCCACAAGTAGTTTTTGTAGTAGTTATCTTAATAAGTTCTTTCTCTTTATTATCTAAATAATTATATTGTAGAATATAATCTTTTTTAAGTAACTCTTTTGTTGTCTCATCTTCACATAAAGAGTTTTGAACATCTTCTTCAAAACTTTTAAGATTTAAAGCAGCTACATGGGAAAAGTTTTTGTTGATTATTTGATAAGTGTATTCAATCTTTTTTTCAACTTTATCAATATATTTTAAATTTGTATAAGAGTTTACTTTTATGGGCAAATTATCTTTATAGGAATCAATTTGTACCTGAATAAAATAGTCTTCTAGTGCATAAGTCTTTACAATGTCAAGTGTTGTAAATAGAGTTATTATTAGATTAAATGTTACTATTAATTTGGCAAAAAAAGATAAAAACTTAGAACCTTTGTAATTATTTGCAGTTTTTATAACAGCTACAAAAATAAAAATCGTATATAAAAAAAGTATTGTAAATAAAACTAAATTTTTTATAGTTTCTTCTTTATTAAAAGTAAGTTCATAGTAACTATTATCTAAGTTTAAATCTATAAAACTATTTAGTACCAATGTTAATAAAACAAAATAAATCCAAAATACTATATTAAGGGATAGTTTTCCACTTATTAGTTTTTTTAAGAATCCATTTTTTTCGTTCATTTATTTCTTCCTTTTAATATAATCTATAGTTTACATCAAATATTAATTTTGTAGCAGTTTTAGGTTTTGGGTAATCTTTATATGCAATTTTTATTAAATCTAATGTGTAATCATCAAATATTGAATATCCAGAAGATTTAGTTATTCTAAGATTTGATATATCTCCATTTGGATGAAATAAAAAAGAGACTTGATTACTTCCTGCTAATCTCATTTTTCTTGCTATGTATGGATAACCCATTTGATTTAAGACTCTTTGAGTAATAGCTTGGAATTTATTTAAATTTTTCTTAATAAAAGCTTTTTGTACCTTTGTAAAAGTTTCAAACTCTCTACCATAAAGTCTTTCAACTTGATTTATCATTTGTTCTTCTTGTTTATTACTTTGTGATAAAAAGTCTTCAAGTGTTCTACTTTGAATGGAATCTTGCTTATTTACTATTTGATCTTGTAGAATTTTATTTTGTAGTTTTTGGGTTTTCTCAATTTGTTTTTTAGATACCTCTTTTTTAGGCTTTGTTTTTTTTATAGTAGCTGTTTTTTTAGTTTTTTCTTTTGTTTTTGTTTTAGTCTTAACTGTTTTTTCAAGCTTTTGAGCTATTTTAGTTTTTTCTATTTTTTTTGGCTCTTCAATCTGAACTTTCTTAGGTTCTTCTTTCTTTTTTAGTTTTACATATGTGATTTCAGTTGATTTTTTTTCAGTTTTTTCGATTTTATCTATTTGTTTATTCTCTTTTTTTGTTAAAGGAAAAAGAAATAGTAAATGAAAAGTAATAGATAGTAAAAATGCCATTAAAATTAGTTTCATAATGGGATTATAGTAAAAAATTACTAATATAACATTAACCAATGTTTTTATAAGCTTTTATTTTATTATTATGTGTTATACTAAAAGTTATATAAGTTTTAGGGTTTATTTTGAAAGAACAAAGATTTTTTAATATCTTAAGAAATATATTTACAACAAGAATTTATTTACTTATTACCGTTTTAGTTTTTACTTTAATGATATTTATCTCATTTCTAGTGAAAAACACTATTATTCCCTCGTTTAAAGAACAAATTGTAGCGAATATTATCGATGATACCACAAGATTAACATATCGTATTTCTAAAAATATTGATTTTGAGAATTTAAATAAAGAAAAATTAGATAGAAATTTAGAGCATGATTTAAATATATTTAAAATCTATAAAGTACATTATTTTGATGAACATGGAAAGATTATTTATTCTTCAAATCAAAATGAAGCAAAATTAGAAGAAACAGCTAGTTATTTTTTTGATGTAATAGCAAAGGGTCAAATTTATTATGAAATTGATGAAAAAGCTGATATTTCTGTATTAGAAATATATATACCTATATTAAAAGGTACAAAATTTTTAGGTGCTTTTGAAGTTTACTACAATATTAGTTCTCAAATAAGTAGTTTTGAAGAGCTTTCCTCAAAGATTATGAGTTCAGTTGTTTTAAGTGGAACACTTTTTTTAATACTGTTTTTTATAATTATGTATAATGCAAGTAAAAACAATCTTATTCTTAAAAATAATGAGTATAAACTAAAGAATTTAGCTAATACAGATAGTCTTACAAAACTTTATAATAGAAGATACTTTTATAAAATTGCAATGAAAATATTAAAACTTTCTAGAAGAAGTTCACATAATATTTGCGTTTGCATGATTGATATTGATAATTTTAAATTAATCAATGACACATATGGACATCATCTTGGAGATTTTGTTATAAAAAATCTTGCTAAAAATTTGACTGATTTAACAAGAGAAAGCGATATTGTTGCTAGATATGGAGGAGAAGAGTTTATACTTTTATTGCCAAATACAAATTTAAGTGGAGCAAAAGTATTAGCTAATAAAATTTGTAAAACAATAAGTGAACAAGAATTAATTTATAAAAATACAGATTTAAGCTATACCATTTCTATGGGTATTAGCTCTTACAATGGTTCAGACTCTATTGATGATTTTATTATTAAAGCAGATGAATCACTTTATATGGCAAAACATGCAGGAAAAAATCAAGTTGTAGCCTAACTTATTACTTTTTACTATATCGTAAATATTTTTTGGGTATCCTATCACAAATTTATTACTGGATAGGATATTTAATGTTTGATAAGTCAATAAAAGCATATGAAGAAGCAAAAGAAGTAATTCCTGGTGGTGTTGATTCACCAGTAAGAGCTTTTAAAAGTGTAGGTGGAACTCCTCCATTTATTCAAAAAGGTGAGGGTGCTTATCTTTTCGATATTGATGGAAATAAATATGTGGATTTTGTACAATCATGGGGACCATTAATTTTTGGTCATGCTGATAAAGATGTAGAAGAAGCAGTTATTGAAACAGCAAAAAATGGTTTATCTTTTGGGGCACCAACAGTTTTAGAAACTGAACTTGCAAACGAAATTGTAGAAATGTTTGATAATATTGATAAAGTTAGATTCGTAAGTTCTGGAACAGAAGCTACAATGTCTGCTATTAGATTAGCAAGAGGTGTAACTGGTAAAAATGATATTGTTAAGTTTGAAGGTTGTTATCATGGTCACTCGGATTCTTTATTAGTTCAAGCAGGTTCAGGATTAGCTACTTTTGGTAGTCCAAGTAGTCCAGGTGTTCCAGCAGATTTAACAAAACATACTTTACTTTGTGAATATAACAATATTGAAAATTTAAAAAGATGTTTCGAAGATTCAAATGACATTGCTTGTATTATAATTGAGCCAATAGCTGGAAATATGGGATTAGTTCCTGCAAGTGCTGAATTCATAAAAGCTTGTAGAGAGTTATGTGATGCAAATGGTGCTTTATTAATTTATGATGAAGTTATGTCTGGATTTAGAGCTTCATTAAAAGGTGCAAGTGGTATTTTAGAACAACAAGCTGATATTATTACTTTTGGTAAAGTAATTGGTGCAGGTATGCCTGTTGGTGCATTTGCTGCTTCAAAAGAGATTATGGGACATTTATCTCCAGATGGTGCTGTTTATCAAGCTGGTACATTAAGTGGAAATCCAGTTGCTATGAGTGCAGGACTAGTAAACCTTAAAAAATTAAAAGCTAATCCAGCAATTTATGAAGAATTAAATGTAAAAGCTGTTAAGTTAGTTACAGGATTAAAAAAAGTAGCTACTAAAAATAACATTCCTCTACAAGTTGATACAAGAGGTTCTATGTTTGGTTTCTTCTTCTGTGAAGAAGTACCAACAAACTTCAAAGAAGTAGGAAAGTGCGATTTTGATAGATTTGCAAAATTCCACCATGAAATGATTAAGAAAGGCTTCTATTTTGCTTGTTCTCAATATGAAGCAGGATTTATGTCAACTGCTATTTCAGATGAAGATATTGAAGCTTGTATTAATGCAGCTGATGAAGTAATGAAAAATTTATAATTAGGAAAAAAAATGGATATTTTAAAAAACGTTGATTTAGTTAAAAAAGCAAATGTTTACTTTGATGGTAATGTTACAAGTAGATCTTTTACAGATTCTGATGGTGAGAGTAAATCTTTAGGAATCATGATGCCAGGTGAGTACAATTTTGGTACTAATGCAGCAGAATTAATGGAAATTCTTGATGGTGAAGTAGAAGTTAAATTAGCTGGAAGTGACACTTGGAATACATATACAGCAAATACTTCTTTTGATGTTCCAGCAAATTCAAGTTTTGATATTAAAGTTAAAACAATTACTGATTATTGTTGTTCATATTTAAAATAAGGTTTTAATATGGCAAACATAGAAAACAATGAACCAAAACACCAAGGTAAGTTAAGAGCTTTAGATAACTTATCTTTAGGTATTTCAATGGTTGCAGCAGTTGCTATTGGATTTGGTGTAGGATATGGTTTAAAATCTTTAACAGGTTATGAGTGGACATTATGGCTTGGAGTATTTTGGGGTGTAGCAGCAGCTGTTCTTAATGTACAAAAAGCTTATAAAAGAGCTAAAAAAGAGTTTGAAGGTTTAGAAAACGATCCAAGATATGCTCATAGAGCTAAACATGGAGATCAACCACATAATAATGATGAAGATAAATAAAACTATAATTGATTTTGCAAAGGTTTTTATAGTTATTGATCTTTGTTTGGTTTTATACTCTTTATCTTTTCATGATAAATATTGGCTATTAAATGCACAAGCTGCATTTATAGCCTCTTTATTTATTACTATTACATCATTTTTCTCTTATAAAAGAAATATTCAAAACAGACTTTCAAATATTGATTATTCAAAGCAAGAGTATTCAAGTGAGCAAAGAGACAAAGTAGATGAAATTGATGATCCATTTGATTTATATAGTGAGTATGAAGAGATTCCAGAAGAGGAACTTACTCCTGAAAAAATTAAAGAGATAATCAAAGATGAGAAGTCAAAGGTAAAAAGAAATTCTTTAAAGAATACTGTATTTAGTGCAGGGGGCTTTTTATCTATTTATAGAGTTCTTGGATATGGTTTATTAGTTTTTGCATTCTTTGCATTAAATAATAACAATCTTTTTCTACCTGTAGCATTTTTAGTAGGATTAGGCGTTGTTCCTATTGGTGTTTTATTCTCTAAGTTTATTTTTAAAACTTAGAGAATAAATTTAAATAATTAGAGGTAAATCAATAGTAATACTATCTTCTTCACAACTTAAAATAAACGCAGAATGTTCTTTCGCTTTTAGTATAGATACATCCGTTTTTTTATCTGATTGAATTTTTACACTAATTAAAGAGTATTTCTTTCCATCAATTCTTATATATTCACCAATTTTTAGCATAACTGAACACTTTATTGTTGACGCAATATTAAATGTTTCAAGTATTTCATTTACTACTTTTATAAAAGAACTAGCTTCAAGTTTAAAGTCAGGGATTGAAGGATCATAGTTCTTTACATAATTGATTTGGTTTTTGATTTTTTGTGTTGATATTGCTAAGTCTAGTATAGTAAAGATATTAGTTTTATCAACATTAGAAATATTTAGTTTTGACTCTTTTTTTACCATTGCACTTTTATAAAGTTTCATATGAATCTCATCTTCATCTTCATATCTTACTGTAATAGCATAAAAAGTATAGTTCTTCATAGATAAGTTAATATAAGAAGTTTTTGCTCCAAAAGATTGAGAAGCATATTTTAATGCTAACTCAAAAAGCTCATTTTGCTTAATTCTACTAAGCAAAAATTGAGCTTCACTATTGGAGTAAGTGATTTTTCCACTTTGGTTAAAAGATATTATAGGGTTTAAATCTAAATCAACCCATTCTTCAAAGAAGTTCATGTCTTAACTCTCAACATAGTTTTTAAGGTTCTTACCTACTTTAGGGTGTTTTAGTTTTTTAATTGCACTTGATTCAATTTGTCTAACTCTTTCTCTAGTAACTGATAATTCTTTACCAATCTCTTCTAAAGTTCTGTCAGATGCATCTTCCATTAAACCAAATCTCATTCTAACAACCGCTTGTTCCCTCTCATTTAATTGAGCAAGAATTTGATCAATTTGACCTTGTAAGTCTTCTTTCATGATATTATCAACTGGTGTTGGAGCTTTTTCATCTGGTACAAAGTCACCAAATTTACCGTCATCATCAGAACCAATTGGTGCTTCAAGTGATACAGGCTCTTTAGTAATTTTAATTACTTGTTTTACTTTATCAACTGCAAGTCCAACTTCTTTTGCGATATCCTCTACATCTGGCTCTTTACCATTTTCTTGAATACCTTTTCTAATAATTTTATTAATTCTATTAATAGTTTCAATCATATGAATTGGAATTCTAATAGTTCTAGCTTGGTCAGCAATTGCTCTTGAAATTGCTTGTCTAATCCACCATGTTGCATAAGTAGAGAATTTATAACCTTTTTTATATTCAAACTTATCAACGGCTTTCATTAGACCAATATTACCTTCTTGAATTAAGTCTAGGAATGGTAAACCTCTGTTTGTATATCTTTTTGCAATAGATACAACAAGTCTAAGGTTTGATTTAGCCATTCTAGTCTTAGCTTTATCAGTAATTTGCTTACCTCTTTTGATTTGCTCTAAAACGTCTTTTAACTCTTCTGGTTCAAGGTCAAATCCACCTTTAGATGCTTCTTTAGTTTGGAATAACTTTTTGATTTCCATATATGTAGAAACCATTGTTGCTTCAGGAACCATAGAAGTAATTTGTGCTTTAGATAAGTTAATGATGTTATCTAAAATCTTTTGGTGATTAGCTAATAAAGTATCATTAAATAATGGTAATCTATACTCTAATCTTTTTAATTCACTGTCAAATCCAGTATCAGATTTAAGTGCAGTTTCCATTGCTTTTACAATTTCTGTAATAAGTTTAGAAGTAGGACCTAAGTCTAATAATGCTTCTTTTAAGATTTTCTTTTTAAATGCAACTGCTAAATTATGTTGCATTTGGTGAATTTCATCTTCTGATTTTGCTTCTTCTTTAGCAAGGAATTTAAGCCAATCTTTTTTAGCTTTTTCTAAAATCTTAAATGAATCAATAATAGTTTGTGCTCTTTTATCAATTTTTTTAAGTTTTTTCCCTTTACCATCTTCATCATCAGAATCATCTTCAGAAACCTCTTCTTCAGCGTCATCTACAGAGTCTCCATCAGAATCTTCATCATCAAAGTTTCTAAATAACTCTTTTACTTTTCTTTCTCTATTTACTAAAGGTTCTTTATACTCTAAAATGAAATCAATTAAGTACGGTACATAACAGATTGCATCAAGAATTACATCTTCACCTGTTTCAATTTTTTTAGAAATTTCAATCTCTTCTTCTTTTGTAAGTAATGGAATTTGTCCCATTTCTCTTAGATACATTCTTACAGGAGAATCAGATCTAGACCACTCTAATAATTCTTTGTTTTTTAATAAATCGAAAACATCATCTTCGTTTTCAATTAATTTTTCTCTTTGTTCTCTTTTCTTTTTTGCTTCTTCAGCATTCATTCTTTTTGCTTGTTCTTGTGAACTAATTACAGTTACATTATATAACTGTATAAAAGCTAAAAGTTTTTTTACGTTTGCTGCTGATGGAGCTTTAGGAAAGATCTTAATAATTTTTTCATATGTTAATATAGAGTCTTTGTATTCTTTTACAGTTTGCTCTATAGCTTTATTTAAATCTTTTGCACTCATTGACGAAAAATCCTCTTCTTAAGATAGGCATTTATTATACCGAAATTACATAAGAAAGTTATTAAAAATTTGTTATTTAATCAAATATTACTAAAATTTTAGATAAAATGTTTGTTTTCTGAAAATAATCATGTTTAATAAATTGAAATATTTATTAAATACAAGGATACAAAATATGAATAAAATTACTGGAAAAGTATGGAATTTTGGTGCAAACATCGATACTGATGTTATTATTGCAGCAAGATATTTAAATAGTTCAGACCCTGAGCATTTAGCAAAATATGTTATGGAAGATGCAGACCCTGACTTCCCAAATAAGTTACAAAAGGGAGATATTATTGTTGCAGGTGAAAACTTTGGATGTGGAAGCTCTAGAGAACATGCTCCAATCGCTTTAAAAGCAGCAGGTGTAGCAGCGGTAGTTGCACCTTCATTTGCTAGAATTTTTTATAGAAATGCATTCAATATGGGATTACCAATTTTTGAATTACCAGAATCTTTAGAGATTAAAGAGGGTGAAGAAATTTCTATTGATTTAGATGCAGGTGAGATTACAAATAATACAACTAGTAAAACTTATAAATTTATTCCAATTCCAGATTTTATGCAAGAGTTAATTGCAGCTGGTGGATTAATCAACTTTGCTAATATTGAAGCAGCAAGAGAAAAGGAAAATAACTAATGAAAAGATATAATATCTCTTTAATTAAAGGTGACGGAATTGGTCCAGAAATTGTAGATGAAGCTGTTAAAGTTTTAGATACAGTTGCAGGTGCTTGTAATTTTACATTAGATTACAAAGAGTACTTAATGGGTGGAATTGCTATTGATGAAACAGGTGTTCCTTTACCAGAAGAAACAGTTCAAGGTGTTTTAAATTCTGATGCTTGTTTATTTGGAGCAATTGGTGGTGAGAAATGGGATACATTACCAAGAGATTTAAGACCTGAAACTGGACTTTTAAAATTTAGAGAAGAGATGGGTGTTTATGCTAACTTAAGACCTGCTATTGTATATGATGAATTAGTAAATGCATCTACATTAAAACCTGAAGTTATTGAAGGTTGTGATATTATGGTTGTAAGAGAGTTAATTGGTGGTATTTACTTTGGACAACCAAGAGCAAATGATGGTCAAAAAGCTTACAATACTATGGTATATACAAAACCTGAAATTGAAAGAATTGGTAGACAAGCATTTGAGTTTGCAATGAGAAGAGATAAAAGAGTTTGTTCTGTTGATAAAGCAAACGTTCTTGAAGTATCTCAATTATGGAGAGATACAATGGAAGAGATTGCAAAAGATTATCCAGCTGTTGAATTAACTCATATGTATGTTGATAATGCTGCAATGCAATTAGTTAGAAATCCAAAACAATTTGATGTAATTGTTACTGGAAATATTTTCGGAGACATTTTATCTGATACAGCTTCTATGGTAGTAGGTTCAATTGGATTATTACCATCAGCTTCAACAGGTGATAAAACTGCTATTTATGAACCAATTCATGGTTCTGCTCCTGATATTGCAGGGCAAGGTATAGCAAACCCAATTGCAACAATTGAATCAGCTGCAATGATGCTTAGATACTCTTTAGGTGAAGAAAAAGCTGCTGACATGATTAGTAATGCAATTAAAAATGTATTAAAAGATGGATACAGAACTAAAGACTTAGCTGCATTTGATGCAAAAGAAGTTGTTACAACTGCAGAAATGGGTGATATAATCGCTAACTACATTAAATAGTAAAAAAGGGAAATCCCTTTTTTACGACTCTTACTATATATTTACACTTTTACATAATTTTATTTAATAGATTTTAAGAAGCATTTATGCTAAAATGCATAAAACTTTAATTTAGGGACTTCTAATGGATAAAAAATATAGACTTGTTACTAGAAGTGATATGGATGGATTAGTGTGTGGTACACTAATGAAATATCTAGGTATTATTGATGAGATTACTTTTGTACATCCAAAGGATATGCAAGATGGTAAAGTTGAAATAACTGAAAATGACATTACTACTAATTTACCTTACGTAGATGGCGTTTATTTAGCTTTTGATCATCACTTCTCAGAAACATTAAGAAATGATAAAAAAGATAATCATATAATTGATGCTAGCGCTCCTAGTGCAGCAGAAGTTGTTTATCAATATTATGGTGGAAAAGAAAAATTTCCAGAGGCTTTCGATGCAATGATGATTGCTGCTAATAAAGCAGATAGTGCAGCTTTTACAAAAGAGGATATATTAAATCCAAAAGGTTGGGAATTATTAAGTTTCTTAATGGATTCAAGAACAGGTCTTGGAAGATTTAGAGAGTTTACTGTTTCAAACTATCAATTAATGATGGATTTAATTGATTATTGTAAAGATCATAATATTGATGATATTTTAGCTTTACCAGATGTAAAAGAAAGAGTTGATTTATACTTTAAATATGAAAAAGAGTTTAAAGAACAGCTAGAAAGATGTACAAGAGTTGAAAAGAATCTTTTAATTATAGATTATAGGGATGAAGAGATTATTTATCCGGGAAATAGATTTTTAGTTTATGCAATGTATCCAGAAGCAAATATTTCAATCCATGTTGTTTGGGGTAGAGATAAACAAAATGTAGTTTATAGTACAGGTAAATCTATTATCAATAAAACATCAAATACTAATGTTGGTGAATTAATGCTTAAATATGGTGGAGGGGGTCATCAAGCTGCAGGTGGATGTCAACCAAGTCATGAAGATGCTCCAAAAGTATTAGAAGAGTTAATCGCACAAATTAATGCAGATGGATAAGACTTTAAAGTAAAGAAGAGTTATAAACTCTTTTTTACTAATTCATAAAATTCTTTAAAAGAGGGTAACTCAAGGTTTGATTCTCTTTGTTCTTTCCCCCACATTGGTTCAGGAAAATAAGAGTCTTCTTTAAATCTAGCCATAATATGAAAATGTACATGAGGAACATAATTCCCAAATGATGCAATATTTACTTTATCACAATTAAAATATTCTAACATGATTTTTTCTATAATATCTAAGCATCTAAATATTTCCATTTTAGTTTCATTATTACATTGAGATAACTCTTTTATATTGTCATTTGTAAAAATCTTAAGCCATGGAATTTCACTCTCTTCAATTTGTATATTTATTAGTTCATTAGTATAAATTTTAGACATTTATTTCCTTTTTATTTGAATATTAGGATTTTACAACAATAAAGCTGAAAGAGTTTTAAGCTTTAAACTATATTTAAGTAAAAATTAATTATAATCCGAATCCATTTTTTCAACCATCAAGGAAGTTTTTATAAAATATTTGTGTTTTATAAAGAGTTGGTAAGGGGGAAGAAAGCGATCGAAAGTCTGCTTCTCTTACTATATATACATCCAAAAGGGTTTTATAGTTAAGGAAACATAGTTTCCAGCGGCTTTTGCGCTACAGGCGTATGAAAAGTCGCCATGAGGCTTTAAACGTGAAGCACTTCGCGTTTTTTATACGCCTCTTGCCTGTTGAAAAGTGGTAATAAACACAAAAAAGAGGAATGACTGATGAAAGTTAGAGCTTCAGTAAAGAAAATGTGTGATAAATGTAAAGTTATCAAAAGAAATGGTATCGTAAGAGTAATCTGCGAAAACAAAAAACACAAACAAAGACAAGGATAAAAAGACATGGCAAGAATCGCAGGTGTTGATTTACCAAATAAAAAGAGAATGGAATACGCGTTAACTTATGTTTACGGTATTGGTTTACATAACTCTAGATTAATCTTAGATGCTGTAGGTATTGATAGAAATAAAAGAGCACACGAATTAACAGAAGACGAAGCAGCGGCAATTAGAAAAGAAATCCAAGAAAACTACATGGTAGAAGGGGATTTAAGAAAGAAAGTTGCAATGGATATTAAAGCTTTAATGGACTTAGGTTCATACAGAGGTTTAAGACATAGAAAAGGTTTACCTTGTAGAGGGCAAAAGACTAAAACTAATGCTAGAACAAGAAAAGGTAAAAAGAAAACTGTTGGTGCAGCAACTAAATAAGGGATTGTAGATGGCAAAAAGAAAAGTTACTAGAAAAAAAATTGTAAGAAAAAATATTGCTGACGGTGTTGTACATATTGCTGCAACATTTAACAATACTATGGTTACTGTTACTGACAACGCTGGAAACGCTATTGCATGGTCAAGTGCAGGAAGCTTAGGTTTCAAGGGTTCTAAAAAGTCTACTCCTTTCGCAGCTCAAGCAGCAGTTGAAGATGCAATGACTAAAGCAATGGAACACGGAATTAAAAACGTTGGGATTAAAATTCAAGGACCAGGTTCAGGTAGAGATACTGCAGTTAAATCTGTAGGTGCTATTGACGGTATTAGAGTTACTTGGTTTAAAGATGTTACACCATTACCACATAATGGTTGTAGACCTCCTAAAAGAAGAAGAGTGTAAGGAGCAATAGATGGCAAGATATAGAGGACCAGTAGAAAAAATCGAAAGAAGATTAGATGCAGACCTTGGATTAAAAGGTGAGAGAAGACTTAACGGAAAATCTGCATTAGAAAAAAGACCATTCGCTCCAGGACAACATGGACAAAGAAGAGCTAAAATCTCTGAGTATGGTTTACAATTAAGAGAAAAGCAAAAAGCTAAATTCATGTATGGTGTTTCTGAGAAACAATTCAGAAAATACTTCAAAGAAGCTGCAAGAAGAGAAGGTAATACAGGTGCTAACTTAATTACTTTAATTGAGCAGAGATTAGATAACGTTGTATATAGAATGGGATTTGCTTCAACTAGAGCAAACGCTAGACAATTTACAACTCACGGGCACATCTTAGTAGATGGTAAGAAAGTTGATATTCCTTCTTACGTTGTTAAGCCTGGACAAAAAATTGAAATTAAAGAAAAATCTAAAACTAACCCACAAATCGTTAGATCTTTAGAGTTAACTAACCAAACTGGACTTGTTGACTGGGTTGAAGTAGATAAAGATAAAGTATTCGGAATTTTCACAAGAATCCCAACTAGAGAAGAAGTTGTTATTCCTGTAGAAGAGAGATTAATCGTAGAGTTATATTCTAAATAATAAAGCATAAAAGGTAGCCAATGAAGAAGTTTGCAGATACACCGTTTTTACCAACAGAAGTTGAGATCGAAGCTATTAGTGATAATGAAGCTAAGATTTCTGCATATCCATTTGAGAGTGGTTTTGCAATAACTTTGGCACACCCTTTAAGAAGACTTTTATTAAGCTCTTCAGTGGGATATGCACCTATCGCAGTGAAAATTGAAGGTGCTTCACACGAGTTTGACTCTTTAAGAGGGATGCTAGAAGATATAGCTATATTTATTATTAATCTTAAAAATATTAAGTTTAAAATAAATAGTGAAGAAGAGCAAGTAGTAGTAGAATACTCTTTTAACGGACCAAAAGAGATTAAAGGTGAAGATTTAATCAATGCTGATGTAGAAGTAGTTTCTCCTGATGCACACTTAGCTACTATTAACTCTGATTGTAATCTTACTTTCTCTGTAATTATTCAAAAAGGTATCGGATATATGCCTTCTGAAGATATTAGAGATATAGTTGGACCAGATTACATTCCAATCGATGCTTTCTTTACTCCAGTGAAAAAAGTAGTTTACGATATTGAAAATATGTTAGTTGAAGATAATCCTAACTTTGAAAAAGCTGTATTTAATGTACAAACTAATGGACAAATTTCTCCAATTACTGCATTCAAAGAAGCAGTATCTGTTATGTACTCTCAAATGTCAGTATTTAATAAAGTATTTGATTTATCTGAAGTAACAGTAAGTGACGCAGGTGAAGAGCCAGTTGAACTTAAAGATTTAATTATTAAAATTGATGATTTAAATTTAAGTGCTAGATCATTTAACTCTTTAGATAGAGCAGGGTTAAAATACCTTGGTGAATTAGTACTTATGAGTGAAGTTGAAGTTAAAAACATTAAAAACTTAGGGAAAAAATCTTACGACGAGATTGCTGAAAAGTTAGAGTCATTAGGATTCCCAGTTGAAGATACACTTCCAGAAAATGTTGCTTCTGCATTAAGAAGAAAATTAGAGCAACTAAAAGCATAATTTAAGGGTTTAGAATATGAGACATAAGCACGGATATAGAAAGTTAAACAGAACTTCTTCTCATAGAAAAGCATTACTAAAGAACTTAGCAATCGCTTTAATCGAAAGAGAAAAAATTGAAACAACTGTTCCAAAAGCAAAAGAATTAAGAAGATACATCGAGAGATTAGTAACTACTGCAAGAAATGCTGACTTTAACACTCACAGAGCTGTTTTCGCTGCATTACAAGATAAAGAAGCTACTAAAAAATTAATTAACGAAATTGCACCAAAATACGAAGGTAGAAATGGTGGATATACTTCAATAATTAAAACAAGAATTAGAAGAGGTGATGCTACTCAAATGGCATTCATTTCTTTTGTATAATCTTAAATAGTATACATTCTTCAAAAGGTAGGAGTTTTAAACTTCTACCTTTTTTTATTTTTATAAAATAATACTAATAATTACTTCAATCTTAAAAATTACTTTTTAATTTCATTTAATTTTTCTTTACCAAAATTTAATCATTTTTTAGATACAATCGGGTGTATACTACAATTGTAAAATACAGGAGAGGCTTTTGATAACTCTAAAAGAAGCACTTACTTTAAGTGATGATGATATTCAAAAATTAAGAGACGATTTAAAACAAAAAATTAAAGATGACAACACTGGTGCATATGTTGAGCAACTAACTTCACAAGATATTTCTGAATCAGGTTCTGGTATTCCAATAGCTATTAAAGATAATATAAATGTTAAAGACTGGGAAATTACTTGTTCAAGTAATATCTTAAAAGGTTACAAATCACCATATAACGCAACTGTAATTAATAAATTAAATGAAGCAGGTTTAAGCGCATTTGGTAGAACAAATATGGATGAATTTGCAATGGGAAGTTCTACAGAATCTTCTTGTTATGGTAAGACTTTAAATCCAGTGGATAATACTAAAGTTCCTGGAGGAAGTTCTGGTGGTTCAGCTGCTGCTGTTGCTGCAGGTACTGCAATAGCTGCTTTAGGAACAGATACTGGTGGTTCAATTAGACAACCTGCTGCTTACTGTGGTGTTGTTGGTATGAAACCTACTTATGGTAGAGTTTCAAGATATGGAATCACTGCTTATTCTTCTTCACTTGACCAATGTGGTCCTATTACTCAAAATGTTGAAGATGCTGCTATTTTATACGATATTATTTCAGGAAATGACCCAATGGATTCAACATCAGCAAATGTTGAATATGAAGCTGTAACTCCTAAATTAGATGAGAACAGAAAATTAACAATCGCAGTAATTGATAGTTTTGTTGAACAAGCTAGTCCTGCTATTAAAGCTGGATATGAAAAAGCTATTAAAGCTTTAGAAGAAGCTGGACACACTATAGTTCATAAAAATATGTTAGATACAAGTAAAATTTTATCTTCATATTATATTGTAGCAACTGCTGAAGCTTCTGCTAACCTTTCTAGATTTGATGGTGTTAGATATGGAAATAGAAAAGGTGATGCTGGTTTAAAAGATATGTATGTTCAGACTAAAACTCAAGGTTTTGGTGAAGAAGTACAAAAAAGAATTATGTTAGGTTCATTTGTATTAAGTTCTGGTTACTATGATGCATATTACATAAAAGCTCAAAAAATTAGACATTTAATTAAAGATGAGTATGAAGCAATTTTTAATGATGCAGATTTAATTCTTTCTCCAGTAGCTCCTACAACTGCTCCTGAGTTTGGAAGTTTTAAAACATCATTAGAGATGTATTTAAGTGATATTTACACTATTTCAGTTAATTTAGCTGGTTTACCTGCAATTTCATTACCAATTGACAGAGATGAAGATGGAATGCCTGTAGGATTACAATTAATTGGAAAAGCGTATGATGAACAAACTGTGTTTGATGGTGCTTTATCATTAGAAAAAGCTGTAAATTATAAATAAATTAAAAAAATAGGATATTATATTATGAGAATTAGAAAAAGAGCATTAACATTTGAAGACGTTTTATTAGTACCAGCTAAATCTGAAGTATTACCAAAAGAAGTTTGTATTAAATCTAAACTTACTAAAAATATTGAATTAAATATTCCATTTGTATCTGCTGCGATGGACACTGTTACTGAATATCAAGCTGCAATTGCTATGGCTAGACTTGGTGGTATTGGTATTATTCACAAAAATATGGATGTTGAATCTCAAGCTTTACAATGTAAAAAAGTTAAAAAATCTGAATCTGGTATGATTATTGATCCTGTAACTATTAAACCAGATCAAACTTTACAAGATGCAGAAGATATTATGGCTTCATATAAAATCTCTGGTGTTCCTGTTGTTGATGAAAACAATATCTTATTAGGTATTTTAACAAATAGAGATATGAGATTTACAAAAGACTTCTCATTATTAGCTAAAGAAAAAATGACAGTAATGCCTTTAGTTACTGCTAAAGAGGGAACTACTTTAGATGAAGCTGCTGATATTATGCATGCTAATAAAATTGAAAAATTACCAATTGTTGATGAAAACAATAAATTAATTGGTTTAATTACAATTAAAGATATTAATAAAAAAAGAGAATACCCAAATGCTAATAAAGATGAATTTGGTAGATTAAGAGTTGGAGCTGCTATTGGTGTAGGTCAATTAGATAGAGCAAAAGCACTTATTGATGTTGGTGTTGATGTATTAGTACTTGATTCTGCGCATGGACACTCTAAAGGTATTTTAGATACTGTAAAAGCTATTAAAGAACAATTCCCAAATACTGATATTATCGCAGGTAATGTTGCAACTGCAGAAGCAACTGAAGATTTAATCAAAGCAGGTGCTGACGCTGTTAAAGTTGGAATTGGACCTGGTTCTATTTGTACTACAAGAATCGTTGCTGGTGTTGGTGTTCCTCAAATTTCAGCAATTGATGAGTGTGCAGCTGCTGGTGCTAAACATGGTGTTCCAGTTATTGCTGATGGTGGTATTAAATATTCTGGTGATGTATCAAAAGCTTTAGCTGTTGGTGCAAGTGCTGTAATGATGGGTTCTGCATTAGCAGGTACAGAAGAGTCTCCAGGTGAAGTAATCTTATTCCAAGGAAGAAAATTTAAATCTTACAGAGGAATGGGATCAATTGGTGCAATGACAAAAGGAAGTAACGATAGATATTTCCAAGAAGGTACAGCTGCTGATAAACTTGTACCTGAAGGAATTGAAGGTAGAGTTGCATATAGAGGTGCAATCGCTGATATTATTCACCAAATGGTAGGTGGATTAAGAGCATCTATGGGTTATTTAGGATCTAAAGATATTCCTACATTCCAAGAAAAAGCTGAATTTGTTGAAATTACATCTGCTGGACTTAAAGAGTCTCATGTTCATGATGTAACTATTACTAACGAAGCACCAAACTATCACGTATAATAAATTAAAAAGGTAATACACCTTTTTAATTTAAGAAATTCTCATAAAATTAAAATAATTCGGGATTAAATATGGCTAAAAGTCAAAATAACAATAGTGTAAAAACTACAAAAATGAATCTAATTCAAGCAAAAAGCAATTCTACTCCTAAAGCTTTTAGTAAAGATACAACAGTAAAAGATCAAGTTGTAAATGCTAGAAAAGCTGCGAGTCAAAATAAAGCAAAAGCTAAGAAAAAAGCTAAAATTGCAAAAGCTTCTAGAAAAAAATCTAAGTAAAAAACTTTAGATTTTTTTCCCAAATTCTCAAAATATTCACTAAACATACTACTTTTTCTTAAAAATTTTATCTATAAATGGTACTATTATCTATAAAAAAGGAAAATTATATGTTAGATAAAATAAAAAACTATTATAAAATTGCTAAACAAAAAGAAGTTGATGGTTATTTAATAAAAATAGGTATTCTAGGTGTTATCATTGGCGTTGTTTTTTCTATTCCTATTGTCAATCAAATATTTGTATGGTTTATTTTATTTGGTATATGTATTAAACTTTATGATTTTACTGAAAGAATTGAAAGAGATATAGTTCCTTATGATTTTAATAGAATCTTACCACCTCCACCTAAAAAAGATTAAAATAGATGTTTAAAAATATAAATAATCAAATTAATGAATTTACAAAAAATATCAAAGAAATAGAGGGATGTGATAAACTCACATCTTATATGAATAGTAGTTATGTTTCTAGTATTAAGCTTTTGATGTTTGCTTCAAGTACATTTTCTATTTATGCAAAGCTTTTGATATTTTTTATTATAGCAAATGGTGGTTTATTGATGTTTACATTTATAGGTTCACTACCTTTTGATTTTAAACCTTTTTTAGTTGTATCAATTATGTTAATTACATTAATGTTAATTTATACATTTTATTACAAAAATATCTTGAGTTCCAGTATAGAAAAAGTAAAAAATGATATGAAAGAGTAAAAGTAAGCACTTTATTTTTAATTTATGGGGCTAATTGTTTTATCTTAGGTGATATTAACTACTTTTTTTATACAATCACACAAAAAGAAATCAAGGAAATTGAATATGAATTTAATGGTATTTGGTGCACCAGGTGCAGGAAAAGGTACACAAGCAAAATTTTTAATAGAAAAGTATGACATCCCTCAAATCTCTACAGGTGATATTTTAAGAGCTGCTATTGCAGATAAAACTGAAATGGGTATGGAAGCTAAGAAGTTTATGGATGAGGGTCAATTAGTTCCTGATTCAACTATTATTGGTATTATTAAAGATAGACTTGCTGAAGATGACTGTAAAAAAGGTTTCATCTTAGATGGTTTCCCAAGAACTTTAGCACAAGCAGAAGCTTTAAAAGAGTTAATGGCTAATATGAACATCTCTTTAGATAAAGTTATTTCATTAAACGTTCCAGATGAGTTAATCGTTGGAAGAATTACAGGAAGAAGAGTTTGTCCTGACTGTGGTGCTTCATTCCATGTTGACTTCAATCCTTCAAAAGAAGAGGGTAAATGTGACTACTGTGGTGGTGAATTAGTTATTAGAAAAGATGATAATGCTGAAACTGTTAAAAGTAGACTTGGTGCATACCATGATCAAACAGCTCCATTAATTAAATTCTATACTGAAATGGGTGTAATGGTAGAACTTGATGGTACTAAAGATGTATCAGAAGTTACTGCTGATATGTTTGCTGCTATTGAAGCATAATTCTTAATAAAAGAGGTTGCGAAATCAACCTCTTTTAAAACTTCATTTATAAATCACTTCTTTTTTTAATTCATCTACTTTTTTATAAGTTAATATTCATTTAATCTGTATTATGTTAATTTCTTTATATTATTTGACTAAATAGTCAAAAAAGGAAATATCATGCAAGAGATTGAAAAAATAGTAGAAGATGTAAACTATACAGCTGTAAACTTAGGAAGTTTAGATGAATTGATGAAATACTCACTAATTCACAAAGTAAATAAACAAGAAATAGAAGGTAAAGTATTTTTAAAAGATGCTACAAATGCAACAGGGACGGAAATATCATTTAATTCTTTGCCAGCAAAAACAGAACAACCATACTTTCATATTCATAATAAAAATGAAGAAACATATATTATTTTAAAAGGGCATGGATATTTTCAGGTTGATGGTAATTGTTTTGATATAAAAGAAGGCTCAGTTGTAAGAGTTGCACCTAAAGGAGTAAGAGGTATTAGAAATGATTCTAATGATTTTATGACTTATATGGTGATACAATCAAAAGAAAACTCTATGGAAGAGTATTCAACAGATGATGGAAAGAGAGTAGCTTTTGAACCTAAATGGTAAAAACAAAAAATTAGCTTAAAAAATAATTCTTAGTTGTATTATAAAATAAAATTAACATAGTTAAAAAATACTTTAATTTTAGAAAGTAAAATTTTTTTGACTATATTCACGCTATAAAACTTTTGTATTATTCTATTTTTAAAAAAGTAGAAGGATATTTAAATATGAAAAAAGAGAATATTGAACAGAAAGTAATTCAAAAATTAAAAAATATTCAGGATATAGAATTACCAGTAAGTATTTATGATTTAGGGCTTATTTATAAAACTGATGTTGAATTAAAAGATGAAAATGTTTATGTAAATATTGAAACAACAATGATTAATTCAAGATGTAATAGTACATACTCTTTTTCTGAAGAAATAGTGAATCAAATCAAAAGTATTGATGAAGTTGATGATTGTAATGTTAAGTTTGTATATTCACCCAAATGGGATGTATCTATGATTTCACAAAAAGGTTTAGAGCAACTACAAAGTGCTAACTCAAAATGCATGTAGACTTTTATCTTAAAGAAGAAAACTTAAAAAGAGTTATCTATTGTATATAGTTCTTGATTAGTTTTCTTTTTTAATTCATCAACTTTATTTATAAGATCTTCTTGATTTTCAAACTCAAGTTTTTTGCAAATTGATTCTATCAAAGTATATTTAGTCTCAATACTATCATCTATTTTTTTCTTTTCTTGTTCTTTAATTAAAGAATTTCTTTTCGTTATAACATTTTTTAAGTATAAATCAACAGCCTTAGTACTAACTTTGCCATCAATAATAAATATATTTGTCTTTTCTAAAACTTTTTCAACTTTTTGTTTTAACTCATCAAAGTTATATTTATTCTTATCATTTATTAATATTGCTATTTCTTTATCAATATTTTCAAGTTCATTTGTATTCATAAAATTCCAGTATTTAAAAGTATAAAAGAATTTTACCATAAAATTATTATTGCATTAATCAGGCTATACTTTTTTGTTAAAATTCGCAAAAGGAGTTAACTTGGATAAAAAAGTATTTAATCTATTTTTGTTGCTTTTTGTTTTAACTATGGAGTTATTTGCTCATGGTATGAGTGATGAAGAAAAACAAATTATAATTGATGGTGGAAACTTTAGTTATATTTATATTGGAATGACTCATATGCTAAGTGGCTATGATCATTTACTTTTTATATTTGGGATACTTTTCTTTATAAAGAGTATTAAAGAGATTATAAAATTAATAACACTTTTTACAATAGGGCATTCTGTTACTTTAATAAGTGCAACTTTTTATGAAGTACAAATAAACTACTATTTAATTGATGCAATTATTGCTTTAAGTATTTGTTATATAGCTTTTGTAAATCTTGGATTTTTAGACAGCATATTAAAAACTAGATTTTTTAATATGAATATAATGGTTTTAATCTTTGGTTTGATTCATGGATTAGGTCTTTCAACAAGATTACAGCAAATGCCTTTAAATGAGAACGAACTTCTTTTAAATATATTAAGTTTTAATATTGGAATTGAGTTAGGTCAAATAATTGCATTAATAGTTATGTTTTTATTACTACAATTTATTTATAAAACTATTTATTTTAATACTATTAAAAAAGTTGTTAATATTATTTTAATATTCTTAGGTTTTATTTTAGCAATAATGCAGTTTATGGATTATAAAAAAAGTTTAAGTGAAACTAATAGTGAAGAGTTTAAAGATATTATTACTATTTCTATTCCTGCAAAAGGTGAAAAAGAGTATAAATTATGGGTTTTAAAGAATCAAAAATTTAGTTATGAATGGCAAAGTAATGAGAAGTTATATTTCGATTTTCATGGAGAACCATCTACAGCTGTAAATGGGTATTTTGAGAGTTATAAAGAAAAAACATCTTCAAATGACGAGGGATTATTAAAAGCTAAATTTATTGGAACACATGGTTGGTATTGGAGAAATGATACATTAAATAATGTAACAATAATTCTTAAACTAAATGGAGAGTATAAACTTATGCATAAATAAAAGGATATAAAATCCTTTTATTTAACTGTATCTATAATAGTTTCAACAGCTGATTGAACTTTATTTACTTTCTCTTGTGCTTCATCTACATGTTCATTTACACTTCTGTTATTTTCATATCTTCTATCATCTCTGTCATATTCTCTATCTTTTCTTTTTTCCCAATCTCTTTTTTCTGATTCATGCTTTTTGTTATATTTTTTTTCTTCCTTCCAATCTCTTTTTTCTCGCTCTTTTTTCTCTTTCCAGTATCTTTTTTCTCGTTCTTTATCTTTCTTCCATTCTTCTCTTTCATACTTTTTATCTTCTTTCCCAACCCAATCAGGTTTTCCATTTTGTGCCCAGCTAGGTTTATCAGCACTTACAATCTGTGGTAATGCAAGTAAAGAAATAAAAGCAAATGTGATTAATCTTTTTTTCATTTGGAATCCTTTTTTCTTATTGTAGTATATAATTGTATAATAATTGAATATGACTTAATTTATTTAAGTCAATTTTGTACAATCCTTTAAATTGAGATTATGTTATAGTAAACAAAAAGATAGTTATGGAAAAATTTTTTACAAAAATATATTCAAATGAGAATTTACCTTTTTTTCAATTAAGATACTCAAATTCAAATAAACATTTTAAAAAACACTTTCATTCTACATTTTGTTTAGGTATTAACAAACAAGGTTCTAGTATCTATACTAATCAAAATAAGAAGTTTTTGTTAAATAAAAATAAACTAACAGTAATAAACCCTTATGAAGTACATTCTTGTAATTCATGTGACAATATTTTAAATAAATACTATATGATGTATCTAGATGTGTCTTGGTGTTTAAAAATTCAAAAAATAATTAATAAAAACATAACAAAATTTATTTATCTAGATAAAAGTCTTTTGGAGTCAAAAGAGTTTTATAGTAGATTTTTAAATCTATGCGATTTTATTTATGAAAATAATAGTATTGAAGAAAAAGAGAATGAGTTAATAGATTTCTTTTTAGACTTTTTTTCACTTTATTTAGATGAAGACAAAATAAATATAAAGGATGAAAAGTTTGAAGAAATAAAAAACTATATGCAAAATAATTATAAAGAGAATATCTCTTTAAAGGATTTATCTTTAATGTTTGATTTAAATGAATATTACATAATTAGACTTTTCAAAAAGCATTTAAATATAACTCCTCATTCTTATTTACTTAATTTAAAAGTTAACAATGCAAGAACTTATTTAGAAAATGGAGTAAGTATTGTTGAAACTGCATTAGAGTGTGGGTTTTATGACCAAAGTCATTTTCATAGAAACTTTATAAATTTTGTGGCTACTACACCAAAAGAGTATCAACTCAATTTTATACAATAAAAAAATATAATTTTCTAATAAAATTCTTTAATTAAAAAAATTAAGGAATTCTATGACTATATCTTTTATTATATCAATGCTTTCGTTTTGTATTGTTTTATCTATTTCTCCAGGGCCTGTAAATGCTATGATAGTTACATCTGGCTTAAATAATGGCTTTAAAAAAACATTTTCATTTATATCAGGTGCAACAATTGGGTTTACTCTTTTGTTAGTAGTAATTGCATTTACTTATGAAAGTTTTTTTATTTCAACTAATAAAAAGTTTTTATTGATTTTAGAGCTTATTTCAGCATTATTTATCATTTATATTGGATATAAAATTGCTAGTAGTTCTATAATAGATTTAGACACAAAAGAGAGTAAAACTTTGAAGTTTTATGAAGGGTTTTTATTACAGTGGTTAAATCCTAAAGCTTGGCTAGCATGTTTTGCTGGTGTTTCAATGTTTGTAAACTCTAAAGAAACATTAATTCTATTTATTCTTATGTATTTTATTATTTGTTATGTATGTCTAAGTTTATGGGGAATATTAGGTCAAAAAGCCACTATATTTTTTAATACAAAATTTAAAATAAAAGTGTTTAATCTATTAATGGGAAGTATATTGATTTTAAGTGCAGTAGTATTGTTACTAAATAATATCTAAATCTTTTTAGTATAAAATCTGTTTATGATTAAAAAAATACTATTTCCAATACTAATTACATCATCTTTATTATTTGCTGATTTTCAAGAAATAAGAATAGGTAAGATTGACAGATACTACGAAGATAAGATAAATGAAAAACAGTTAAAAGATATTCTAGATGAAATAGAAGAGCATTTTGAGTCAAAACTTGGTTTTGATGTATTTGATTACTCTTCTATGGGAAAACCTATTGATATTGTTTATGTAGAACCATCAAGTATGGAAAAAAGAATAAATAGGGCAATAAAAAGATTTGATAGAAAAAAAGAGAAGATAAGTGAATATCAAAATGAGTTTGAGTCAAAAAAAATTCAGATTGATAAACAAACAAAAATTTATAGAAATCTAGAAAAAGAAGTAAATGATAAAACGAATGAGTTAAATACATATATAAACAAAGTAAATCAAAAAAGGGATGTTAATCAAAAAGAGTTTGATGAAATTCAGATATATGTAAAAACAAAAAAAGTAGTAATAAATCAAAAATTAAAAGAGTTAAGAAAAGAGCAAAGAGCCTTAAAAAGACTTATTAATAGTTTCAATAATAAAGTACATTTATACAATACTCATATCCAAACATATTATGCTATAGCTAATGAAATTGAGTCTTTAAATAGAGGTTTCAAAAAAGTTAAAGGCCAAGCTATTGGAGAGAAACAGATTGTTTTAAAAACTTATATAAAAGATGGTATTACAATAAAAGAAAAAACAGTAACAAATAGTATGAATAAAATAGAGATTTATGGCTTTGAAAGTCTTAGTGAATTAAAAGCAATTTTAGCACATGAAATAGCACATCTAGCAGGAATACCACATATACAAGAGCAGGGTACATTAATGAACCCTATCTTGCAAAAAAATCAAAAGCAGAATTTAAATCTAACTTATGATGATATTTTGAATTTTAAAGAGCACTTTTAAATAATGATTTCACCTTTTGGGGTAGCTCTTACTTCTTCTATTTTAAAACACTCATTTGCTGTGTTTCTAGGAGAAGTTTCTAGGTATTTTTCTACAACTTTATGGATAGTAGTTAATTCTTCTTTTTCAAATAATTCTTCATCAAAATCTTCTTCCATTTTGATAAATTTTAATTCAATAAACTTATCATTTGCTTTTACTTCAATATCTAAGTAATCTAATAATTCTTGAATTAAAAATAGTCTTGGATCTTCTTCATCTAAGTCTTCTTCATTTGCAATTATGTCAAATAATTCACTTAAAACTGCAGGTTCTGGATTTCTAGCTGCTTTAATATACTCTTCATTGAAAATTTTACTTCCACAATGTTTTGAATGGTTAAAATCCATTAAAAAAAGCATAATTGATAGTTTTTTATCATTTAAGTGTTTTACTTGCTTATGTAACATATATAAAATTACATTTGCAACTTTCGTCATATCTATATTCAAATAGTTTCCTTTTTTTTAATTTATATTTGATAATCTGGTGTATTATCATCCCAATCAAAGATGAAACACATTGGTAATTTATCTCTTTTATTTAAGTATTTAGCTGTAATAACAGCACTTATAAAAATAGAAATAATTGCAACAGCAGAAGCTAAAGCTAAAGTAGAAAGTCCTGTTAAACCTTGTCCTACAGTACATCCAATTGATAATACCCCTCCAATACCCATTAAAGCTCCACCAAACATATTATATTTTGATCTATTGATATTTTGGTTAGCAGTACATCCAAAGCTGTATTGTTTGTTTATTTTAGACATTGCAAATGCTCCTAAAACAACACCAATAACAACAGCAATACTAAATGTAAGAACATTTACTTGATAGAAACTAAATAGTTCAAAAGTTTTAGCAGTAGGGTAAATAAAAGTAATACCATTTAATTCAATCATTCTTTCGATACTCTCTTCACCCATAACACCTGTTACATACCATGAAGCAGCAATTAAAAGACCAATTAACACACCATCAACTAAGCTTATTAATCTTTTTGTTTTTTTGATAATAAACGCAAGAATTAAAACAAGAACACCTACTACAAAGTATACATTCATCGTAACATTACCAAGTATTGCAGACCATTCAAGTAAAGTTTCATTTCTTGTAATTGGTGCGAAAAAGCCATTTAAAAGACCATTTGCTGTAGCAAAAGCAAAAATACCTATAAATACTAAAGCAATAAGTGAATTAGGGTCACCTTGAGCAAACTTTACAAGCTGTCTATTTCCACAACCATCTGCAATCATCATACCTGCACCAAAAAGTGCTCCACCTAACATAATTGAAAAATAGTTAATATTTTCTCTATAATAATTTGATTGTGTTAAATCAATTTCATAGTAAGAAGCTACAATTGTAGTAGAGATTATAGCTACTATCATAGCCATAATTACTGATGAACCTCTTTTTGTTGATTTTGTTAGCATATAGTCTTTTATAGAACCACTAAAACAAAACTGCTTTTTTTGTGCAATTGCACCAAAAGCAAGACCAATAATAAGTCCTAAAATATTAATTATTTCATATATCTCAAAATCCATTTTAAACCTCTTGGTTTTCTACTCTCATATCTTCAAGACCTTCTAAGATATCTTCTGCTTGGTCTTGTGTTAGAGTATTATTTTCAATATCTAAAATTACTTCATCAAAGTATAATTTAACTTGTTTCATATACTCTAATTCTTCTTTTAAATCTTTTGCTTCTTTTTTGCTAGCAGTTTTAATATTTGTTTCAAATTCTTCTATTGTTTGGTTTACTTCTACTAGTACATCGTTTTTTAATAGTTCTTCTAATCTTTTAATATTATCCATATGTTATTATCCTTTTTTCGAAATTATAACTAAATCTAAATAAATAAGTTGTTTTAATAAAGATTATAAGAAATGTATATTAAATAAGTTTATATTATTGGTTACTTGAAGTGACTATAACCCAAAGAGTTGGGTTATAGAAAAAGAAACTATTTTTTATGATTAGCTACAGTAGTTGGTATAGTATTACCACTTGCTTGATACTTAAGTGCATCTGTATTATTTTTATAAAATTCTCTAACTTTATCTGCTAGTTTTAGTTTTGTATCTATATCAATTAAACCTTTGTCGTTTATGCAAGATACTAAAGCTTCCACTAAAGTTTTTTGAGCCATTGGAACTTTCTCTTTCCATGAATTTAATAACTCTTTATTTATAAATTTAGGAAGCGAACCCATTATTCCTGCATCATTTTGAGAATGAACTAAAAGTCCAGAAGTTGTACCTCTATCAAGCGTCAATACTTGAAATAAGTATAAAGTGTGGTAGTCTAGTTGTTGTTTTATATCATGTACACTAAATAAAACTCTTTCATTTATTGCTTCTTCTAGTATTTGTGCATATGTATCAATTACACCTTCTCCAAAATTAAGTGCAAAATTGTAATCTGCTTTTTTATTATCAGTTTTGTAGTTTTCTAAATAAAAGTGACTAACACCTCTATGTCTATTAAGAGCAGGAATAAAGAAGTATTTTTCACCTTGCTTAACACCTTCTTCATACTTTTCTTTTGAAAGTTCTTTTAAAGCAGACTCAAACTTTTCTGTATCTTTTTCGTTTTTTATACTTGGATTTAAATCAGCCATAACTCTCCAATAAGAGTATCCATCTCTTAAACATGTAAGTGAAATATGGATATGAATTGATGGAAGTTTAGGATTATTTGGATGGATAATAGTTGAAATAGCAGTTGCACTTTGTAGTTTTTTATCTTCCATATCATCATAATGAACTTGAGATACATTTATACTAGCTGTATTAAACAAAGCCTCATCTCTAGCTTCAAATCTACTTCCTCCCCCATGTATTCCTTCATCTCTTAACCATAAAACTTCTTCAAATTTTTTATCATCACCATATTTTTTACTTAAGTTATTTAATTTATTTGCAAATCTTTCTTGTAAAGACCTAACTAAAATATAAGCCTCTTTTGCTTCTTGTGAGTTTGCCATAATCATATTCATAAAATAAAACCTTCAAATTTTTTTTGTATTGTAACATATGAGTATAAAAACTATTAAGAAAGTTTATTCATGTTTGGTTATACTTCCGAAAATTTAAATGAAGGGAAATTGATGAATATTGGAATTTATATATATGAAAATGCTGAAGTATTAGATTTTAGTGGACCTTTTGAAGTTTTTTCAACTGCATCAAGATTCTTAAATAAAAAAGAAAAATTTAATGTTTTTTTAGTTGCACAAGAGAATAAAACTGTTAAAGCAAGAGGTGGTTTTAATATATTCCCTCATTATTGTTTTGCTGATTGTCCATCTTTAGATGTTTTAATTGTTGTTGGCGGAGTACACAATGATGAGCTTGAAAAACAAGAAGTAATATCTTGGATTAAAGAAAAATCTAAAGAGTGTAAACAAATAGCTTCAGTTTGTACAGGAGCTTTTTTACTTGCTAAAGCAAAAGTTATTAAAAAACAAAAAGTAACTACTCATCATGAAGATATAGAAGATTTAAGAAAACAGTTTCCTAAACTAGAAGTTGTTGAGAATATTAGGTTTGTAGAACAAAATAATATTATTACATCTGCTGGTATTAGTGCAGGAATAGATATGAGCTTATATTTACTGAGTAAACTAAAAGATAAAAAATTAGCTAATAAAACAGCAAAACAAATGGAATACGACTGGAAAACTAAATAAAATAGGAAAAGAGAATTGAAAGATTTAATTAAAGCTTTACCAAAAGCAGAACTACACTTACATATTGAAGGTTCACTTGAACCTGAACTTATGTTTGAGTTAGCAAAAAGAAATAGTATTGAAATACCATATAAAACAGTAGAAGAAGTAAAAACAGCTTATAACTTCACTAATTTACAGAGCTTTTTAGATATTTACTATGCAGGTGCAAATGTACTTATTGAAAAACAAGACTTTTACGATATGACTTGGGCGTATATTTTAAAGTGTAAAGAAGATAATGTTTTACATACAGAAATATTTTTTGATCCTCAGACACATACAAAAAGAGGAATCTCATTTGATACAGTGATTAGTGGAATAAAAGAGGCATTAGAAGAAGCAAAAAATCAATTTGGGATTACTTCAGAAATTATCATGTGTTTTTTAAGACACTTATCTCAAGAAGAAGCTTTTGAGACTCTAGAAGAAGCATTGCCTTATAAAAGTAGTATTATTGGAGTTGGACTTGATTCATCAGAATTAGGAAATCCTCCAAAAAAATTTGAAGAAGTTTTTAAAAAAGCAAAAGAGTATGGATTTAAACTTGTCGCTCATGCTGGAGAAGAGGGTGATGTATCATATATAGAAGATGCACTTGATTTACTTCATATTGAAAGAATAGATCATGGAGTACAAGCTATAAATAGTCAAACTCTAATGAAAAGATTAAAAGAAGAGCAAATACCACTTACAGTTTGTCCAAACTCAAATATAGAGTTAAAAGTATTTGAAAACTATAAGCAACATAATATAAAAGAGCTTTTAGATTTTGGTCTTAATATTACTGTAAACTCTGATGACCCTGCATATTTTAAAGGTTATATGAATCAAAATTTTTATAATCTATATGAAAACTTACCATTAGACAAAGACGATATTATAAAACTTGTAAAAAACTCTTTTAGAAGTTCATTTATAAGTGATGAATTAAAACAAAAGTATTTAAATAAAGTAGATGAAGTAGCAAAGGATTTTTTATAATGGAAGATATTTTAAATTATATAAAAATAAACGAGTTAATACATACAAGTGGACAACCTACAATTGAACAATTTTCTAAACTAAAAGAAGAAGAGTTTGAAGTTATTATAAATATTGCTTTATGTAACTCTTCAAATGCTTTAGAGAATGAAGATAAAATAGTAAGTGAATTAGGTATGACATATATTCATTTACCAATAGATTTTGAAGAACCAAAACTTAGTGATTTAAAGTTATTTATAAATATTTTACAATCATTAGGAGCTAATAAAGTTTTAGTTCATTGTGCTAAAAACTATAGAGTTAGTGCTTTTATGTATGTATATCATAAGTATATACTTCAAACACCATTTGATAATATAGATTTATCAATGTTTGAGCAGTGGAGTCCTAATAAAACATGGCAATCCCTAATGAAAGTAAGCTTTGACGACTTAAAGAAGGCATATTAGCTTTTATAATTAAACCAAATTCTTATATTATTTTTGCTAATATAAATGGGATTAAAATATTAAGTATATTAAAGAAGATGGAAAGAATTTGAGAATTGAGACTAAAACTGAAAAATTTGATGAACCCTTACATTTAGAGAGTGGTAGGATTTTAGAGTCTTTTGAGTTGGTATATGAGACTTATGGAGAACTAAATGAGGATAAATCAAATGTTATTGTAATTTGTCATGCCCTAGCAGGCTCACATCACGCAGCAGGAAGATATGCTAATGAAGCAAAGCCTGGATGGTGGGATAAATTTATAGGTGATGGTAAAGTAATAGATACAACAAAATATTTTGTTATTTGTTCAAATAACTTAGGAAGTACTTTTGGATCAACTAATCCTTTAAGTATAGACCCTTCAACAGGGAAAGAGTATAGATTTAAATTTCCAGTACTTACGATTTCTGATGTTGTAAGAGCACAGATGAAACTTTATAAAAGATTAGGAATCGAAAAAGCAGTAGCTGTAATTGGTGGTTCTATGGGAGGAATGCAAGCTCTTTGTTATTCTATTGAACAACCAGATTTTACTGATACAGTTATAGCAATGGCAACAACTGCTTATACAAGACCGTGGGCAATAGCTATAAATAAAATTGCAATTGAGTCAATTAGACATGATCCAGCATTTAAAGATGGTTTTTATGATACTGATGATTTACAAGCACAAGGTTTACCTGGATTAGCTGTAGGAAGAATGGCTGGCTTAATTGCTTATTTAAGTCCAGAATTATTTAATACAAAATTTGGTAGAGAGTATGCAAGAACAGATGGTTTATATGAGTTGTTTGGTAGATTTGAAGTTGAGAGATATTTAGAATATAACTCATATAGTTTTCCTAAATTCTTTGATCCTTTATCATATTTATATATTTGTAAGACAATGAATATTTTTGATGCAGGAAGAAATAAAGATAAACTTGAAGACTCTTTTGATAAAGTAAAATGTAATTTACATCTTATCTCTTTTAAAGATGATATGCTATTCTTCCCTGAAGAAATGGAAGAGATTAGAGATATTATGATTAAACTTGGAAAGCAAGATCAAATAACTTATAAAATGGTTGATAGTCAATCAGGACATGATTCATTCTTAGTTGAGGTTGAAAAGTTTGAAGACCATGTAAGAGATATTTTAAAAGGAATAGAATAATGAGTGAAGAGATAAAAGAAGAAAAATTAGTATTTGAAGATAAAATTATAAAAGCAAAAACTCTTTTAGATAAACTTTCAAATCCAGAAATTACATTAAGTGATTCATTAGAAGTATATAAAAATGGAATGAAAGAGTTAGAAGAGGCTCAAAAACTTTTAGACGAAGCAAAACTTATTTTTACAACTCAAAATAAAAACTAACACTTCTCCCCAAGGGAGAAGTAACACTACTAATATACTCAACAATCATTTCAAGAGAAGTCAAAGAAATTTAACCTAATTGTGTTATCATTACGTCATAATATAATTTTTATAAACTTTACTTATTTACTAAGGATTTAAACATGAGTGAAATTCATGAATTTTTTAATAGACAGATAAAACTATGGGGTGAAGAGACACAGGATTCACTTCAAAATAAAAAGGTAGCTATTATTGGTAGTGGTGGACTAGGGTGTACTTTAGGTATTGCTTTGGGTGCTTCTGGTATAGGTGAGTTTGCTTTTGTTGATTTTGATGAAGTTGGTGTTCATAATATTCATAGACAAATTGGTTTTAAAGTTGGTGATGATGGAAAGCCTAAATGTGAGGTTTTAAAAGAGTTAGTTGAGTCAAGATGTCCTTATACAAAAGTTACAGCTTACAATGAATCTTTTGATGAGTTTGCAAAAAGAGGATTAGAGTTTGATTTAATTATAGATGCAACAGATAACTTACCAAGTAGAGCAGCTATAAATGAGTATTGTATTCAAAATAATCAACCTTGGATTTATGGTTCAGTAGAAGAGTTTCATGGTCAAGTTTGTTTCTTTGATAAAGCTTCATATGAAGCAGTATTTGTTGTAAATGATAGAAAACCAAATGGTATTGCTTGTCCAATTGTTATGCATATAGGTTCTCTTCAAGCAAACTTAGCTATTAGATATTTAGCAGGACTTCCTGTGAAAAAAGATGTTTTATACTACCTTTCATTTGATGATGAAGGAGTTATTTCTACTAAGAAATTTAACTTACCAACTGCATAAACTATATAAAAATAGCATTATGAAAATATAATGCTATTTTTTCCAACAAAAAATTATTATACATTTCGTGTAACCCTAGTTTAAGTACTTTTTAGCTATACTTCCCAAATTTTATAAAAAAACATGTGGGGAATTTTTTATGCCAAAAAGAGAAGATATAAAATCTATTTTACTTATTGGTTCTGGACCAATCGTAATTGGACAAGCGTGTGAGTTTGACTACTCAGGTACACAAGCTACTAAAACGCTAAAAGAACTAGGATACAGAGTTGTTTTAATTAATTCAAATCCAGCTACGATCATGACTGATCCAGAATTTGCTGATAAAACTTATATTGAACCTATTACAGAAGAAGTTGTTGCTAAAATTATTGAAAAAGAGAATATTGATGCTATTTTACCTACTATGGGTGGGCAAACTGCACTTAATGTTGCAACTACAATGTATGAAAAGGGTATGCTTGATGGAGTACAGTTCCTTGGAGCACACCCTGATGCAATTAAGAAAGGTGAAGATAGACATCTTTTCAATGAAGCAATGATTAAAATTGGTATGGATTTACCAAAAAGTGCAAATGCTTATTCAGTTGAAGAGGCTATCAAAGTTGCAAAAGAGATTGGTTTCCCTGTAATTTCTAGGGCTTCATTTACCCTTGCTGGTGGTGGTTCTGGTGTAGCTTATAATATGGAAGAGTTTAAAGCTCTTGCTGAAGCAGGTATCGAAGCTTCTCCTATCAATGAAATTGAGATTATGGAATCAATGCTTGGTTGGAAAGAGTATGAAATGGAAGTTATCAGAGACAAAAAAGATAACTGTATTATCGTATGTTCTATTGAGAACTTAGACCCAATGGGTGTACACACAGGAGATTCAACTACTATTGCTCCTGCACTTACTCTTACTGATAAAGAGTACCAAGATATGAGAAATGCATCTTTTGCAATTTTAAGAGAAATTGGTGTTGATACTGGTGGATCAAACGTACAGTTCTCTATTTGTCCAAATACTGGAAGAATGATTGTAATTGAAATGAATCCAAGAGTTTCTAGATCTTCTGCTCTTGCATCTAAAGCTACAGGTTATCCAATTGCTAAAGTTGCAACTTTACTTGCTGTTGGATTTACTTTAGATGAAATTACAAATGATATTACTGGAACTGCTGCATCATTTGAACCAGTAATTGATTATGTTGTTACAAAGATTCCAAGATTTACTTTTGAAAAATTCCCTAAAGCTAACTCTACATTATCAACTGGTATGAAATCAGTAGGTGAGGTTATGGCTATTGGTAGAACATTTAATGAGTCTATTCAAAAAGCATTATGTTCTATGGAAACTGGAATTGTTGGTTTTGATCCAATTTGTGATGATTTAGAAAAAATCAAAGCTGAAATTAGAAGACCAAATGCTGATAGATTAAGATACTTAATGGATGGTTACAGACAAGGTCTTACAAATGAAGAACTATTTGAATTATGTAACATTGATCCTTGGTTCTTATCTAAATTTAGAGAAATCTATAACATTGAAACTTCAATGAGTGAAGCTATATTAACAAATGAAGAAGCTATGAGAGAAGCTAAGACAAATGGATTCTCTGATAAGATGATAGGTCTGTTAATTGGTAAAACTGAAGAAGAAGTTTACTCTGCAAGAAAAGCTTTAGATATTGATTTTGAATACAATGAAGTTGATACTTGTGCTGCTGAGTTTAAAGCTTTAACACCATACCTTTACTCTTCAACAAATATTACTAAATTACCAAAAGTTGAAAAACAAGACACTGATAAAAAAGTATTAATTATTGGTGGAGGTCCTAACAGAATTGGTCAAGGTATTGAGTTTGATTATTGTTGTGTACACGCATCATTTGCATTAAATGAAATGGGTATCAAAACAATTATGTATAACTGTAACCCAGAAACTGTTTCAACTGATTATGATACTTCTGATATTTTATATTTTGAACCAATTGACTTTGAACATGTAAGATCTGTAATTGATCAAGAGCAACCAGATGGTATTATTGTACACTTTGGTGGACAAACTCCATTAAAACTTGCAAATGCAATTCATGAAGCTGGTGGAAAAATCATTGGTACTACAGCAGAAGTTATTGATTTAGCAGAAGATAGAGAAAAGTTCTCTACATTTGTTGAAAAAGTAGGATTATTACAACCAGATAATGGTACAGCTGTATTAGTAGATGAAGCAATTGAAATTGCTGAAAGAATTGGATACCCAGTACTTGTAAGACCATCTTTCGTACTTGGTGGAAGAGGAATGAGAATCGTTTACTCTACAGATGAGTTAAAGCAATACATGGATGAAGCAGTATCTGTATCAAATGATGCGCCTGTATTAATTGACAAATTCTTAGATAGAGCAATTGAACTTGATGTTGATTGTATTTGTGATGGTAAAGAAGTTTACATTGGTGGAATTATGCAACATATTGAAGAAGCTGGTGTTCACTCAGGTGACTCTGCTTGTTCATTACCTCCTGTATCAATTTCAGAAGAGTTAATCAAAGAATTAGAAGAAAAAACAAAAGCTATGGCACTAGGACTTGGTGTTGTAGGTCTTATGAATACTCAATATGCAATTCATAAAGGTCAAATTTACTTAATTGAAGTAAATCCAAGAGCTTCTAGAACTGTTCCATTTGTATCAAAAGCTACAGGTATGCCTTTAGCGAAGATTGCAACTAGAGTTATGTGGGGTGAGACTTTAAGAGATGCTTTATCTGTATATGATAAAGATATTGTTCATGAAGATAATGGTGTATTAAAACCAAAATTAAAAGGACACATTGCAGTTAAAGAAGCTGTATTCCCATTCAATAAATTATCAGGTTCAGATCCTATCTTAACTCCAGAAATGAAGTCAACTGGTGAAGTTATGGGTATTTCTGATAACTTTGGTGAAGCTTATGCAAAAGCGCAAAGTGCTGCTAAAAATGGATTACCAACTGAAGGAAAAGTATTTATCTCATTATGTGATTTAGATAAAGAGTTTGCTCCTCAAATTGCAAAAGGTTTAGTTGAAGAAGGATTCTCAGTAGTTGCTACTGGTGGAACTCATAAAGCTATTACGGATGCTGGAATTGAGTGTGAAAAAGTACTTAAAATTTCTGAGGGTAGACCAAACATTACTGATGCAATTACAAATGGTGAAATTGCATTAGCATTTAATACATCTGATGGAAAAGAATCATCAAAATCTGATGGTCAAGATATTAGAAGAGCTGTATTAAAAGAGAATGTTCCTTATGGTACAACAGCTTCAACAGCTTTAGCTTGTATTGAAGCTATGAAAGCATTAAAAAGTGCTGATGGTGTAAATGTAAAATCTATTCAGGAGTATTTAGAAGATTAATGAATTCATCGTTAGTTTATCTTGTACAAACTGATACAACTGTTGGTTTCTCATGTTCTTCGCATGAGAGACTTTCAGATGTAAAACAAAGACCAAGAAGTAAGAAAATATTAAATACTGTAGATTCATTTAATACATTAAATCAAAATACTAGAGTTCCAAAAAAGTTCAGAAAAGAAGTTAGAAGAGCTTCAAAAACAACTTATATTTATCCAAATCTTAAATCTTTTAGAGTAATAAATAAAGAATCATTGTTTTATCCTTTTATATCTAAATTTAAAATATTATATTCTACATCTGCAAATTTAACTGGTAATAAATTTGATGAAGAATTTGCTTTAAAAAATAGTGATGTAATAGTAAATCAAAAAGATGGCTTTAGTGAAAAAATCTCTTCTTCAATTTATAAACTCACAAAATCAAAAAAAATAAGATTAAGATAAGCTCTTATAATAAATCTTTAGGATTTTTAAGAGAAATGCAATATATTTTACATTATAATTTCACTCTTTCAAAATGACCCCGTCGTCTAGAGGCCAAGGACGTCAGGATTTCCTCCTGAAAACGTGTGTTCGAATCACACTGGGGTCGCCAAAATCCACAAATTATACTAAATTTCAAATTTAACATTAAAAACATTGTATTTTTATATTTGTTTAAGATTTCTTTTATAGAATAAAGTAATATTTTATTACTAAAGGATAGGAAAATGAA
Organism: Arcobacter pernae; assembly: GCF_049472135.1. NCBI lineage: Bacteria > Pseudomonadati > Campylobacterota > Epsilonproteobacteria > Campylobacterales > Arcobacteraceae > Arcobacter > Arcobacter pernae. Next base: position 129,470 of record NZ_JBMOVV010000004.1, on the reverse strand, counting down.
AATTGAATACTATGATTCATGTTACAGCTCAAAGTTAAGTTCAGTAGAAATATTGTCTCAATTTAAATTACAAGGATTGTTTTTAAGTGCAACAATTTTAATTAGTACTTTTTTTGCAACAATCTCATAAGTTTTATTTACTAATAAACTATTTATTTAATCAAAGGTTTATAAAAAAATTTGATATATTTTGGTTTTAATAAAGCCCCAATTTATAGAAGTTTTAAACCGTTAATTAGATTTTTTTAGATAAAATCATTAGAAATTAGATTAAATGGATTTTATATGATAGTAAATATTACTTTACCAAATAACACTTCTTATGATATTACAATTGATAAATTAAATGAAATATATTTTGATACAAAAGTTGTAGTTGTTACAAACCCAACTGTTAGTGGATTTCATTTAGAGTATTTAAAAAAATATTTAAGTGCAAAAGAACTTAGTGTCGTTACGATTCCTGATGGGGAAGAGTATAAAAATATGGATACAATTGATATGATTTTAAATCATTGTTTTGAACATAGACTTGATAGAAAATCACTTCTTGTAGCTTTTGGTGGTGGAGTAATTGGAGATATGACAGGTTTTGCTGCTTCAATTTACCAAAGAGGTATTAATTTTGTACAAATTCCTACTACCCTTCTTTCTCAAGTTGATGCAAGTGTTGGTGGGAAAACAGGGATTAATAATAAATTTGGAAAAAATCTTATAGGTGCTTTCCACCAACCAAAAGCAGTTTTAATTGACCCTTCAATGTTAAAAACTTTACCAAAAAGAGAGTTTGGTGCAGGTATTGCTGAAATTGTAAAAATGGCAGTTACTTTTAACAAAGAGTTTTTTGAATGGTTAGAACAAAATGATTTAACAAATGAAGACAATATCAAAATTGCAATTGCAAAATCTGTTGAAACAAAAGCAGATGTAGTTTCAAAAGATGAAAAAGAGCATGGAATTAGAGCTGCTTTAAATTATGGGCATACTTTTGGTCATGTAATTGAAAATGAAACTAATTATGATACATATTTACATGGTGAAGCTGTTGGTATTGGTATGGTAATGGCAAATAAATTAGCAGTAAAAATTGGTTTAATGAATGAAGAAGAAGCTTTAAGAGTAAAATCATTATTAGAAAAGTATGATATCCCAACTTCATATAAAATCAAAGATGTTGAAGACTTCTACGAACACTTCTTTTTAGATAAAAAATCTTTAGATAATAAAATCAAATTTATTTTACCAAAAGGTTTAGGAGATTGTGTAATTACTGATGAAGTTAACAAAAATGATGTTATTGAGGTTTTAAAGGATTTCTAAATTGATTAAAAAATTTCTATATTCTGCTTTATTTATTTCTTCTATGCTTTTCTCGCAAGAAGTAAATAGTGTTGATACAATTGCTCCTGAAGATAAAGCAGTTGTTGATGAGATTGAACAAAAGATGATAAAACAGAAATTTGATGCTGCTCAAAAAGAGCTTGAAGCTAAAAAAGCAAGAGAGTTAGCAGAAAAAAAGGCAAGAGAAATTGATATGCAAAATCTTGCTAAAATAAATGTTTTATTAGAGAGAATTAAAAAAATTGATTTAGAACTAAAAGATAATATTCTATTAAAAAGATATTCAAATTATATTTCTTATAGTAAAATCTCAACAGAACTTGCAAATCTTAAAAAAGATATTGCATACAAGAAAAAAATACATAATGAAGAAAAACTTTATCAACTTCACAATAAAATAAAAGTTAAAGAAAATGAGCTTGAACTTATTAAAGAGTATAAAGGTTCACCAATTGGTGGGCTTATTAATCCTCCTGAAGTTGAAGAGTATGAAGAAATAACAAATCCTTTTGGAATAATTAATGCATTATCTCATATCAAAAGATTAGAAGATAATAAAAGACAATTCCAAAATTTAGAAAAAGATATAGAAGAGCTTACAACTAAACTTGATAAAGAATTAGTTTTATATTTAGAACTATTTAATCTTGATCAAAAAAGTGTTTACAAAGATAAAATCACTTTTTTAGATAAACAGAAAAAAGATTTTGTAATGGTTTTAGAGATTGTATCAACAACTCAAATTGTTTATACAAGAAAAATTGAGCAAGTAATATTAGAAATTAAAGACCAAATATCTCAGCAAATTCAAAAAATTATAATTATTCTTGCAATAATTGTACTTTTATGGGTAATTACATTTTTAGTAAAGCTTACACTTAAGAAGTATTTCTCTCAAAATGAGAGTTATTATATGACAAACAAAGTAATCAACTTTACAGTTGTTTTCTTAGTTGTAATGGTTATATTATTCTCTTACATTGACAATGTTTCTTATGTAGTTACAATCCTTGGATTCGCATCTGCTGGTATTGCTATTGCTTTAAAAGATTGGTTTATGTCAATTTTTGGATGGATGGTTATTGTAACATCTGGTTCAATTCAAGTTGGGGATAGAATTAAAGTTACGAGAAATGGTTTAGAAGCTGTTGGTGATGTTTTAGATATTTCATTATTTAAAATTACAATTAGAGAAGATATCACATATACATCATATACAGTAAACAGAAGAACAGGAAGAATTTTCTTTATTCCTAATAACTATGTTTTCTCTGAAATGATTGCAAACTATACGCATTCAGGTTTAAGAACTGTTTGGGATGGAATTGATATTACTATTACTTTTGATTCAAATCATAAAAAAGCTCAAAGAATAGTAAAAGATATTTTAAAGCATTATTCAAAAGGATATACTGATATTACAAGAAAACAGTTATCTAAGATGAGAAGTAAATATCAATTAAGAGCAACAGGTGTTGAACCTAGAGTATTTACTTTTGCAGAGCAACATGGTATGGTTATTTCAGGTTGGTATTTAACTAACTCTTATGCTGCTTTACAGTTAAGAAGTACTATGTCTCCGGAGATTATAAATGCATTTATGAAAGAAGATGATATTCATATTGCATACCCAACTCAACAAATTAATATTAATAGAACAGATAATGCATATGGTGTGTCAGTTAAAAGAAAAAACATTCCTGACGAAATAGAAGATGCAATTATTAGAAGATAAATTAAGGACAAATATTTAATGAATTTTTCAAGTGATAAGCCAAAAGTATACTTTAAAACTTTTGGTTGTAGAACAAATGTATTTGATACTCAAGTAATGATGAGTAATCTTAAAGATTTTGAAATTACACAAAAAGAAGATGATGCTGATGTAGTTGTTATTAACTCATGTACAGTTACAAATGGTGCAGACTCAACTGCTAGAGGTTATATAAATAGTTTAAAAAAACTTCCAAAAGATCCAAGAGTTGTTTTTACAGGTTGTGGAGTTTGGACTAAGGGTGAGAGTTTATTTAAAGAACAAAAAGTTGACTCACTATTTGGACACTCTGAAAAAGAGAATATTAATGAGCTTCTAAAAAAAGAAGAGAGATTTTTCCAAGCGGGTGATTTAGAACATATTGATGAAACTATTGTTGAAGAGTTTGTAGGAAAAAGTAGAGCCTTTATCAAAATTCAAGAGGGATGTGATTTTAGATGTTCTTATTGTATTATCCCTTATGTAAGAGGTGATGCAAGGTCATATAGAGAAGATAAAATTTTAGAACAAGTTACAACTCTTGCAGCAAATGGTTTTGGAGAATTTATCTTAACTGGAACAAATGTTGGTTCGTATGGTAAAAAACAACATACTTCTTTAGCAAAACTTCTAAAGAAAATGTCTCAAATAAAAGGTGTTAGAAGAATTAGAATGGGAAGTATTGAGCCTATTCAAATTGATGATGAATTTAAAGAAATCATAAATGAACCGTTTATGGCTAAACATCTTCATATTGCCCTTCAACATACATCAAAAGATATGTTAAAGATTATGAATAGAAGAAATAAGGTTTTATCAGATTTAGAACTTTTTGAATTTTTAAGAGATAATGGTTATGCTTTAGGAACTGACTTTATAGTAGGACATCCAGGTGAAACTGACGAATTATGGAAAGAGGCTATGGAAAATCTTCATAAGTTCCCACTTACACATGTTCATGCATTTACTTATTCAAAAAGAGATGGAACTCCAAGTGCAACAATGAAACCTGAAATAAAAGGTGATATTGCTAAATTACGATATAACGAATTGACAAGTATAATAGAACAAAAAAATCTTGACTTCAGACAAAACAACAAACAAAGACTTGAAGTTTTAATTGAGCAAGAAAAAAATGGAAAATATATTGGGCTTGATCAATTCTTCAATCAAATAGAGGTTGAATCTCCTGTTGATTTAGTAGGAGATTGGATTTTCATAGATGATTATGAAGCAAAGGCTGATAAAAATGTCGCAAGATTCAAATAAAATAGAGAAAAACTTAGATAAAAACTTCAAGTTGATGGCAATTTCTGCCATCGTTCTTATAATCCTTTTTTTATATACAATTTATAAAAGTAGCGCTCACATACAAAATAGTTCTTATTATTTAGGAATAGGCTTTTTATTTATATTATTAATATTTGCATTAGTACTAAAGTTTAATCAAGAAAAGTTAAGAGATTATATTGAGAGAAAAAGAGGTATTAAGCCAGTTAAAAATTCTGCATTTAATGAAGAGTTAGTGAAATCAAGGGCACAAACTTCAAATGAAATTTTAAACTCAGATATAACAGCAGTTAGCTCAAACATAACTTTTAAAGATATTGCAGGAATTTCAGAGATAAAAGAAGAACTTGAAGAAGTAGTTGATTTTTTAAATGAACCAAAGAAGTATTTAAAATATGGAATTAAACTACCAAAAGGTGTACTACTTGTAGGACCTCCTGGTGTTGGTAAAACACTTATAGCAAGAGCTGTTGCAGGAGAAGCTGATGTACCTTTCTTTTATCAAAGTGGAGCTTCATTTGTACAAATTTATGTTGGAATGGGTGCAAAAAAAGTTAGAGAATTATTTGCAAAAGCAAAAGCAAGTGCCCCTGCAATTGTATTTATTGATGAAATTGATGCTGTAGGAAAAGCAAGAAGTGGAAAGTCAAATGATGAAAGAGAAGCTACACTAAATGAACTTTTAACTCAAATGGATGGTTTTGAGGGTGATAGTGGTGTAATTGTAATAGCTGCAACTAACAAAATTGAAGTTTTAGATGATGCACTTTTAAGAGCAGGGCGATTTGATAGACGTGTGCATGTAGGTCTTCCAAATATTGAAGATAGAAAGAAAATTTTAGAGTTATATTTAAAAGATAAAAATCATGAAATAAATATTGATAAATTAGCAACAGATACTTCAGGATTTAGTTCTGCTTCACTTGCAACATTAATCAATGAAGCTCTTTTATGTATGATAAAAAGAGACTCTAAGATTTTAGATAGTGATGATATTGAAGTTGCTAAAAATAAATTAGAGTTTGGAAAAAAACAGATAAAAATACTTGATGATAAACAAAAAGAGATATTATCTATTTATCAAGCTTCAAAAGCTTATATCTCAAAATCTAAAGTTGCTTTATTTGATGAAAGTGTTGAAAAGTTAAACTCAACATATCCTTCATATCATGAATTATGTGAAAATATCAAAAGAGATTTAGCTGGTATTATAGGTGTTGAAGTTATAAAAAAAGAGAAATATGCAATCAATCATAAAGATTTAGATTCAGCTTATAGTATAGCATCTGAAATAGTTGAAAAGTATAAGATGAGTAGTTCTGTTGAAGAACTAATTACAAATATTAAAAATGATTTAAGAGCTGAGCTTTCACACAATGCTGCAAATATTGAAAGGCTTAAAAACATTATGCTAGAAAATGAGGTTATAAATATTGAAGATATCTAAGACTTATCACTCTGGATTTTGTTTACAAAATGAAGAAGAGTTATTTAAAGAGTATTTAGTAAAAAATGATTTTACAGTTTCAGGGTTTTCATATGGTGCAATTAAAGCTTTTGAAGAAGTTTATTCAAGCTCTGTAAGAGTTGATAAACTTCAACTTTTTTCTCCTGCATTTTTTCAAACTAAAGACAAAAAGTTTAAAAGAATGCAATTAATGTTTTTTAAAAAAGATGCAAAAGCTTATTGTGAGAACTTTTTAGAAAACATCTCTTATCCCAAAAATCTTGATACTTCTAAATATTTTAATCTAGGTACATTTGAAGAGTTAGAAGAACTTTTAAATTATGAATGGGATGAAAATAAACTTCAAACACTTTTAGAAAAAGGCACTAAAATAGAAGTCTATTTAGGTGAAGAAGATAAGATTATAGATAGTTGTGCAGCAAATGATTTTTTTAAAAACTATGCAACTGTTTATTATATGAAAAATCTAGGGCATATATTATAAATTAAATAAATTTGAAAGGATTATAAAATGAGTAAAGAAATAGCAAAAATAGGAATTATTACAGCATCTGATAGAGCAAGTAAAGGTATTTACGAAGATATTAGTGGAAAAGCAATTGAAGAGACAATGAATGATTACTTAACATCATCTTGGGAGCCTGTATACAGATGTATTGAAGATGACCAAAAAACTATTGAAGATACAATGAAAGATTTAGTTGATAATGAAGGTTGTTGTTTAGTTGTAACTACAGGTGGAACTGGACCTGCTAAAAGAGATGTAACTCCTGAAGCAACAGAAGCTGTGTGTGATAGAATGATGCCAGGATTTGGTGAGCTTATGAGAGCTGAATCATTAAAGTATGTGCCAACTGCAATTTTATCAAGACAAACAGCAGGTTTAAGAGGAAGTTCATTAATTGTAAATTTACCTGGAAAACCAAAATCAATTAGAGAGTGTTTAGATGCAGTATTTCCTGCAATTCCGTACTGTATTGATTTAATGGAAGGACCTTATTTAGAGTGTAATGAAGAGGTAATTAAGCCTTTTAGACCTAAAAAGAAGTAAATTATATGTAAAATGTACATAAGATGTACTTAATGTGTAAAAATAATGTTATAAGATTTTTTAATGTTACTATAGGTAATTTTTTTCTTTAGCTTATACAATTTTTATACACTTTCTTTTGCTATTTAGCCTATTGTTCAATACAATGTAAATAGTAGTTAAAAAAGAAAGGATTAAATTGAAAAAAATAGCTATAGCATTAATTTTAGCGCTAGCTACATTTTTTGTAGCTGGTTATGCGTTTAATACGCAGCATGCAACACTTCTTGGAATCATTGTATTTCTTGTTGCACTATGGACAAATGAGGCATTACCATTAGGTGTAGTATCACTGCTTCCAATACTACTTTTCCCTACATTTGATATTATGAGTACAAACGCAACTTCTGTGAATTACTCTAAGTCTATTATTTTTCTATTTTTAGGTGGTTTTATGATTGCAATTGCAACACAAAAGACCAATTTACATAAGTATGTTTCAAATAAGTTATTGACACTTTTCCCAAATACTCCAAGAGGAATACTATTCTCTCTTTCAATAACTTCAGCATTCTTAAGTTCACTTATTTCAAATACAACAACAGCACTTTTACTTATTCCAATTGCTATGTTCTTAACTGATGATTTAAGATTAAAAATGAGATTAGTTCTTGCAATTGCATATGGAGCAAGTATTGGTGGAATTGTTACACCTATTGGAACACCACCAAATTTAATTCTTTTAGGATTTATGGAACAACAATCAATTGAAGCTATTCCTTTTGTTAAGTGGATTTTCCTAACTGGACCATTAGCATTTGTTATGTTATTAATTATTCCATTTGTATTATCTCTTGGTGTAAATAATCTTAAGTTTGATACTCATTTAGAAGATAGAGAGCATTTAAACTCTGAACAAAGAAGACTTTTATATATTTTAGGTTCATTAGTTGTTCTTTTATTAGTTAACTCTAAAATTGAACCATACTATTCTGGATTAGGAATAAATGAGAAAGGTATATTACTTGGTTATGGTTTACTAATGTTCTTACCAAAAATTGGTTTCTTAACTTGGGATGATACTAAAAAAATTCCATATGAGATTATCTTCTTATTTGGTGCAGGTTTCTCAATTGCAGCAGCATTCTCATCAACAGGACTTGCTACTGAAATTGCAAACTATTTATTACAGTTGACTAACTTACCAGTTGTATTCTTAATAATCTTAGTTGCTACACTAATTACATTTACAACAGAAGTTACATCAAATACAGCGCTAATTTCTATTGCTTTACCTATTATTTATTCATTAAGTCAGGTTGCAAATATTGATAGTACATTAATTTTATTTGTTGCTACAATTTGTGCTTCATATGCCTTCATGCTTCCAATTGCAACTCCTCCTAATGCAATTGCTATGAGTAGTGGAGCAGTAAAAGTGAAAGACATGGCTAAATTTGGTATTGTATTTAATATCTTTGGTATTATATGTATTACAACTATAGCTTTAGTTTACTGGCAGTATTATTTATAATAAAAGTATTATAGCCTTTTGGCTATAATGCGCCCATGCAAAATATATTAAAAAAATTAGATTTAACAGATTATATAGAATCATTTTCGAAGCTTTTAGCTAGAGAAAAATCAATCATCTTAGAAGGGGATATAAACCTTCATTTCAAACTTATAAGTGAACTTTCAAAATATGATATAAATGAACCAAAAAAAGTTGAAAATTTAGATAATCAATTAGTTCATCTTCAAAAACAAGGTATTTTAAAAGTTTATGAGATTTATGAATTCATTAAAATAATTAACTATTTTAACTATTTAAAGAGATTTAACTTTGAAGGTAAACTTCAAGAGTGGATAGATAAGATTATTATTCCATCTGATATTAATGAAGTATGTAATTACTTTGATGAAAAATCAAATTTAAAACATGGTGTAAACGATGACTTTGATAGAGTAAATGAAGCTATCAAGAAAAATAAAGAACAAATCAAACAAAGCCTTTACAAATCTATAAATAATAGTAATTTAAGAACATATCTTGTTGATACACAAGTTCACTATGTAAATGGGGAAGAGTGTTTACTTGTAAGGGGTGGTTTTAATCATGTATTAAAAGCTTCAGTATTAGATAGATCAAATTCAGGTTTTTTCTATGTTTTACCTCATAGTGTTAGTTCACTTAAACAAGCACAAAGTGATTTAGTAAATAAAAAAGAAGAAATTTTATTAAAAGTTTGTAAGCAAATTAGTTCAACTTTTGAAAAGAACTTAATGTTTTTAAAATTTATAAATAAAGAGTTTGATAGGTTTGACCACTATCAAGCAAGAATTTTCTTTGCTAAGATAGAGGATAAAAACTTTATTCTGCCATCAAAGAAAAAAACAAATAAACTTGTAAACTTTTCTCACCCAGCTCTACATGATGCAAAACCTATTACAATTGATTTTACTAAATCAGTTGTTATGATTACAGGGGTAAATGCTGGTGGTAAAACTATGATGTTAAAATCTATTTTATCAGCTGTTTTTTTATCTAAGTATTTATTACCTTATAAGGCATCAAAAGAGACGGAAATTGGAAGCTTTAAAAATATCAATGCTGTTTTAGATGATCCACAAAGTGTAAAAAATGATATTTCTACATTTGCAGGAAGAATGGTTGAGTTTTCAAAACTATTCTCATCAAAAAATGCAATAGTTGGTGTAGATGAGATTGAGTTAGGAACTGATTCAGATGAAGCAGCAAGTTTGTTTAAAGTAATAATTGAAGACTTAATGAAAAGAGATATTAAAGTAATTATTACAACTCACCACAAAAGACTAGCTGCACTAATGGCTGCAAATGAAGATGTAGAGTTAATTGCTGCATTATATGATGAAGAGAATCAAAAACCAACATATGAGTTTTTACAAGGAACTATTGGTAAATCTTATGCTTTTGAAACAGCAAGTAGATATGGAATTCCACATAATGTTGTAAAAAAAGCAAAAGAAGTTTATGGAGAAGATAAAGATAGATTAAATGAGCTTATTGAAAGAAGTAGCGATTTGGAGCGAGAATACAAACTTAAAATTGCTAAGCTTGATGAAGAAATTGAGAATATGCAAAGATTATCAAGAAATCTAAAAGAGCAAAAAGAGACTTTAGATGAGCAGATTTATTCTGAAAAATCAAAACTTCATAAAGAGTATAGAGATGCAAGAGAAGAGGCTAAAAAAGCTATTAAAGCTAAAATGGTAAGAGAAAGTCATCAACATCTAAATACATCTCATAAAAAAGCAAGTGAGATTAAAACTAAAAAAGTTGTTGATCCAGTTGAGTTAAAAGTAGGGGATAGAGTTAAGTATAGAAATACAAAAGGTACACTTATTTCTATTAAAGGTAAGAAAGCCTTTATTGAAAATGATATGGGTATGAAAGTACAAGTAAAATTAGAAGATTTACAAAGAAGTGGTAATCCTCCAAAGATAAAAACACCACCAAAAAAAGCTACAGTCAATGTACAAAAACCAGATAGTGGTCATGTAAAACTTGATTTACATGGACAAAGATCTGATGAAGCTATTGATAACTTAGATAAGTTCTTATCTGATGCCTTAATAGCAGGTTTTGATGAAGTTTTAGTTTATCATGGAATTGGTACAGGAAAGTTAGCTTATGCTGTTAGAAAATTTTTAGATTCTCATCCAAAAGTTAAAGGCTATGATGATGCTCATCCAAGCCAAGGTGGTTTTGGCGCAAAGGTTATTAAGCTTTAGAAAGAAAAACACTATTTAAAGTTAGTTTTTTAATAATACTATTAAAGTACTTTTTTCAAATATACTCTTTATAAATACAAAAGGAGTATTTTATGTTTGATAATATATTTTTAGATTTATTTTATGGATTACTTTTTACAGTTACAGCTATATGTAGCTCATCATATAGCTTTTGGATAGGTTTAAATATAAACTTTAATAAATAATAAGTACATGTTTTACACTAGTTCTTTAATGAAAGGATTGATTTTATTGCACAATCAATTCTTTCATTTAAATCACTCATATCATCTTTCATATAATCTGTTTGTATTTTATATACTGTTTTTTTATCTAAAATAAACTCTAAAACAATATACCCTGAATAAATTTTACAACTGTCGCCTTTTTTTCTTTTATCTTCTCTATCATTTTCATAGATATAAAACTTTATGTTTAGGTTTTTATCAAAAGTTAGATTACTCTTTTTATAAGCTTTTATTACTTTAGTAATTCTATTTTTTATCTCTTCCTCTGAAATTATTTCTTTTATATTACTTTTCATAAATTTAGAGTAATCAATATAACCCTCAATTTTATATGAACCATTTTCTAAAAGTTTAATTGCCTCAATAATGTTTGCTTCTGTATTTATCTTTTCAAATGTTGTTGTTTTATTTTGACAAGGAACTCTTTTCAAGTTTTTAGAAGAAGCTTTATTTATTTGGCTAAATACACCATAAAATATAAAACCTAAAAGAATTATTATAACTAAAACTAAACTATTTTTCATAATATAACCTTATATTTAAAATATAAATCATGAGAATATTATCAGATTATTATAAATATGTCAAATGACATATTTATAAGTTTAAGTTATATATTATTTTGCTTGTGAAATTTCTAAATCAATATTTGAAGTTTTTTTACTTTGAGTTTTTACTTTGATTTCATCACTTATGATTACTTGACTTGTTTTAATGTTTTTTGATTTAGTTAAATATTCTTTAATATTTATAACTCTATTTTTAGCCATATTTTCTAAATCTTGTTTTGTAATATTTTGTTTTTTAATAAGATTTTCTTCAAGATATTTAGTATATTCAACTGTATTTAGCTTTCCATTTTTAGTAAAGCTTTTTTTAGAAGTTAGTTTTTTATCAAACTTTTTATACATATCCATCATTACTTCTAAATATCTTTTTTCATAATCTCTGATTTGGTCATTTGGTATTTTTACTTTGATTTGTTTATCAAAGGCATCTTTTTTCATAGCATACATATCTTTTGTTTCATCATATGAAGCAACTAGTTTTAAAGCTAGGTTTGGTCTTTTATTTAAGATTTTAGATATTTTATCAAGTGTCTCTTTTTGTATAGGAGTAATCTCACTTTTTGCAAAATCGAAGTTCACACTTTTTATTTCATTTTCATCAAATCCAAAAATTGCTCCTAAAAGAGAAAATGGTGCAGTTATAGCTTTCATTATTAAGTTAGAGAAAGCTTTCCATACAACTGAACCTATTTGGAATTTTGGATCATCAACATTTCCAGATACAGGAATATTTAAATCAATAACTCCATTTGAGTCTTCAAGTAAAGCTATTGCTAGACCAAGTGGAAGTGAAACTGCATCATCACTTTTCACATCTTTACCTAATTCTATTTTAGTAATAACGATAGAGTTTTGAGCTTCTAAGTCTGATTTTTGGATATTGTATTTTAAATCTAAATCAAGTTTACCACTATCTAACTCTTTTCCTATAAATTTTGAAGTATAAGGAGTAAAGTTTTTCATAGAGATATTTTTAAATACCATATTTACATCTGTAAGTATTTTTATGTCATTTGGATTTACAACACCTGTAATTTTTGTTGTTCCATACTTATCAACTACACCATTTACTTTTAATCTTGTTTTACTAGCTTTTGTTGTGTCTAGCTCTGATATTTGACCATTTAGTTTTGATACTGTTGTGTTAAAAGGAAGTGGTAAGTTTTTATCTTCAAATTCTAAAGAAGCATTTTTGATATTAACAGGGCCTATATTTAGTTTTGCACTATTTTTATTTGTTGTCTTATTCTCTTTTTCTACTTTTTCATTTTTTGCAATCTCTTCTTTTGCTTTTTTAGGAAGAGAAATAGATACTTTTGGATTTATAATATCTGTACTTGAAACACTTAAAAGACCATTTGTATAGCTTTTTATGTCTTTTACTAAAACATTTATATTTGAAGTATCTATTTTTGTTTTCTCTTTTGTATTGTAGATACTAAGATTAGGCTCTTTTAATCTTAGTTGTTTTACTCTTACAAGTTTAGAGTTTTTACTAATACTATTTAAAGTCAATTCAAGATTATTTGCATTTATTAAACTATTTGATTTTTCATTAGCTAGTTTTATTGATGGTTTTGAAATCTTTGCGCTTGAAACAGATATATTTTCACCATTTAAAACAATACTATTTAAATTTAAACCTAAGTTATTTACATCAATCTTTTGTTGCTCTTTTGGCTGATTTAATGTTATTGAATTAATTTTTGTATTAACACTATTTATTGATGTTTTTGAATCAATAAGTTTGATTCCTGAAATATTGACAGAGCCTTTTGAAGTATTTAAATACATAGAGTTTTTAGTGTCTTTAAATATTAGTGCTTTTTTATTTATATCTAGACTTGCAATATTGATTTTACTATCTATTAAATCAAGCTTATTTAAGTTTATATTTAAATCATTAGTATTGATAGAAACTCTATTCTTATCATCTTTAAATGAAAGATTTGGATTATTTAGAGTAAGTTTATTCAAGGCTATATTTGAGCTTTTGATGTTAACTTTATTTGTATTTATAGAAAAGTTAGAGTTATTAACTTCCATATTATTTACAAAGTCATTGAAGTTTAAATTACCATTTGCAAGCTTTACATCACTCACATCTATTTTCCAGTTATTATCTGTTTTTTCTTTAGTTTGCTCATCTTTTTTTTCATTATTTGAATTGATAAGTTTTGAGACATTTAAACCATCTTTATTTTGGTTTATATTTATAACTGGTTTTGATAAAGTCACACCAGATATTTTTATGTCTTCATTTTTTAAGTTTAAATCAACTCTATTTATATCGAAGCTTTCAAGTTTGAAAATATCTTGTTTTTGGCTATTGATATTAAGGTTTGATAACTTTAGTTTATCTGTAAAAAGTTCTAGATTAAACTCATCTTTTGTTGTAATATCAAAGTTTACAACTGTATCAAATTTTGCTTTTTTATCAAGTGTGAAGTTTAACATTTCTCTTTCATACTCTAAAAGCTTTGCAAGCTCTAAGTTTTCTAAAGTTGCTTTTCCATACATAGTAAAAGGCTCTAATCTAAATGCACCTTGAATTAAAAGCTTTGCATTTTCATTTAAAACTAATGAAAAGGTATTTGAAGAAAGTGGGTTTTCAAAGCTTCCTAAATCATATAACTCATAGTTTATATTATCAAGAGTAAGTAAAAATGGTTTTTCATCTTTTATTTTTGTATAGTTGATTTTAGAATCAACAAGTGAGATTTTAGACACTAAGAACTTAATATCATTTTCACTTTTTATTTCTTCTTGTTTTTTAGGCTCTTCTTTTTTCTCTTTTAGAAGTTTTGTAAGATTTATAGTTCCATCTTTTTGCTGTACTACATCAATAAAAGCATTTTTAAGTGAAACATTTTCAACATTTACATGTAGATTGAAAAGAGATTTAAATCCACCAAAATCGAAGGCAAACTCTTTAAATGCTACAGTTGGCTTTTCATAATCTCCAAGTTTAAAATCATGAATTTTCATATGAAAAGTAAAGGGGTTGAAATCTACTTTTTTTACATGGGATTTTAGTGTTAAAGTATTGTCAAAATTTTTTATCAATTGGTCTTCAACAATATATGGGATTAGTTTAAATCCTACTGATACATAAATACTAAATGATATTACAATGGTGTAAAAAATTTTATCAAATCTACTCATAATTATTACCTTTTATTGCTCATAATTTTTTGGCAATTTTAATTATTATAGCAAAATAAATCACAATTTCGCTACAATCCCATTATATATAAAAGGAATTAAATGACAGTTATAGAACTATTTCAAAAATTATTAAGATTTAAGTCAGTTACTCCTGATGATGATGGGGCGTTTGATTTTATAGAAGAGTATTTAGGTGATACATGGGAATGTATAAGTGTTGATATGGAAGGCGTAAAAAATAGATTTTATTATAAAAAATTCAACGACAATCCACAACACTTATGTTTTGCAGGACATATAGATGTAGTACCTCCAGGTCAAGGATGGGATGTAGATCCTTTTGCTGCTGATATTATTGATGGTGTTATCACAGCACGTGGAACACAAGATATGAAAAGTGGTGATGCAGCGTTTTTATATGCTTGTAAACACGCCGTTGATTTTGATGGGACACTAAGTATTCTTATGACTTCTGATGAAGAAGGAGAGGGAACTTATGGAACTATTAAAATGCTTGAGCATTTAAAAGAGATAAACTTCATACCTCAATACGCAGTAGTTGCAGAGCCTACATGTGAAGATGTATTTGGAGATGCTATAAAAGTAGGAAGAAGAGGAAGTATCAACGGATATATTACTATCAAAGGAAAGCAAGGTCATGCAGCATATCCAGAAAAGTGTATAAATCCAGTACATAACTTTGCTCATGTATTGCCAAAAATAGCAGGACATAACCTAGATGATGGAGATGAGTACTTCTCTCCTTCAAAGATGGTAATCACTGATATAAGAGGTGGTATGGAAGTTACAAATGTAACACCAAATGAGTTAAAACTTATGTTCAATGTAAGAAACTCAACAAACACTACGAGAGAATCAGTAGAAGAGTTCATCCATGAAAATCTAAAAGGTTTAGAGTATGACTTTAAAACTACACAAGGTTCTTTTCCATTTGTAACAAACAAAGAATCAAAAGTAGTAAAAGCTATGGAAAACTCAATCAAAGAAATCACAGGAGTTACTACAAAACACTCAACAGCAGGTGGTACAAGTGACGCTAGATACTTTGGAAGCTTTGGAATAGAAGCCATAGAGTTTGGAGTAATCAACGATACTATCCATAGTGTAGGCGAGAGAACAACAGTAAAAGAAGTAGAAAATTTAACTGCTGTTTATGTGGACTTGATTAAGAAGTTTTAATTTTAAAGCCTTGATATTTTCAAGGCTTAAGCTATTTTAAAAACTATATATTTTCCTATAAAAAATTTATCTCTATACATTTACATTAGGGTTATGAAATGAATAAAAAAACACTACTTCTTTTCTTTTTTATATCTACAACATTATTTGCCAATAACAAAGTAGGATTTACAACTTTTGATGTTTATTCAAAGCATAGAAACTATGATATAAAAGTTATGGTGTTTTATCCAAGTCTTGATAATGAAGACTTTATTTTAGGAAAACATAAACTTTTTATGTCTCAAAGTGTTGCTTTAGATGGGACTTTAAAAAAGGGTAAGTACCCTTTGATTTTTTTATCTCATGGAGGTCTTAGAAGTGCTTCTAATCAGATAGATTGGTTAGCGAAGGCTTTGGTGCAAAAAGGTTTTATAGTTTTGCTTGCTAAAAGTAAGCTTGATAAAAAAACTGCTTTTTATGAGCCTTGGTTAAGAGCAAATGATATACTTATATCTTTTGAAAAGCTAAAAGAGACTGAAAAATTTAAAGATAGTATTGATTATGAAAATATCAATTCTGTAGGTTT
The DNA here is from genome assembly GCF_049472135.1 of Arcobacter pernae. Classification (NCBI taxonomy): domain Bacteria; kingdom Pseudomonadati; phylum Campylobacterota; class Epsilonproteobacteria; order Campylobacterales; family Arcobacteraceae; genus Arcobacter; species Arcobacter pernae. Next base: position 113,061 of record NZ_JBMOVV010000004.1, on the reverse strand, counting down.
TTTACTTGGAGCTACTAGTTTTGCTTTGTCTTCATCTGCTAATTTAAATCTTGAAAGATACAAAAAACAGTGTTTAAATACTCAAAGTTTAGATTGTGCTTGGTATAAAGAAAATGGCATTGATTTAAAGGCTTTTGACGTGGAGTTTATAAAAGACATAAAAGTTTCAATACCAAGTAAAAAAGCAGTTTTATTTGATATGGAGTATTCAAATATGTTTGATAAAAATAGTTTAGAAGATAGTATGACAGATTTTTCATTTATAAATTTATCTAATCAAAAGCTATTAGATAATAGTCATTTCAAAGATAGTTTTACATATGAAAAGATAAAAAACTCAAATGTCTTTAGTTCTTTTTCTCTATGTACTAAAAAAGGAAAGATGATATTAAAAGGTACAAAAGAAAACCCAAATCTTTGTTATGAAGAGAAAGTTAGTAAAGAGTTGATTCATAAAAATATAATAGATACAATAGTGAGTATTTTAAAGTGAATTTATTTACCATCAAAAACTATAAAGAAAAATACTTAAAAGAAGTAGTAAATCTTTTTATAAACACTGTACACAATATAAATAAAAAAGATTACACAAAAGAGCAGTTAAATGCTTGGGCAAATAAAAGTATAGATTTAAAAGCTTGGCAAAATAGACTTAAAACTTCAAATACTTATCTGTGTATGCTTGAAGATGAAATCGTAGGTTTTTATATTTATGAAGATGATTATATTGATTGTTTTTATGTTCATCATAAATATCAAGGTCTAAAAATAGGGAAGTTTATGATAGAGCAGATACTTAAAGATGCAGATAATTCAAATATTAAAATATTAAGAGTTGATGCAAGTATAACAGCTGCAAAGTTCTTTGAAAAATTTGGTTTTAAAAAAGTAAAAGAAAATCATATAAAAAGAGAAAATCAAACTCTTATAAACCATTCTATGATAAAAGATATGAGTAATTAAAAGGAAATAGATTGAAACTAAAAATACCTGAAACTCAAAGCTTTTCATATTTGAACTATATTCAAAAAGAGCCACAGCATAAAAACGAAGTTTTACTAGAATCAAATGTCTTGATACTTGTAATAAAAGGTACAAAAATTCTTCATTTAAATGATAAAGATATTTATGTGGATGAGAATCAGTTTTTATTTCTAAAAAGTGGAACTTATGTAATGAGTGAAGTTTTAGATGAGTATTATGAAGCTATGTTGTTTTTTTATGAAGACTCTACACTTTTAGATTTTATCTCAAAATACAATATATCTTTTAAAGATGAAAACTCAAAAGAAACGGACATATTAAGTTTTGAAAAGACACAAGAGCTTAGTATCGTTATGAACTCTACTTGTAACTATGTAAAGACTTTAAAAACAACAAATAAAGAAATCATAAAACTAAAACTAGAAGAGGCTTTTTTAAATATCTTAAACAGTAAATACTCAAATGAATTTAAAAGCTTTTTATACTCAATCTATAAAGATAACTATTTCAAATCTTTTATAGAAAACAACTTTTCTTATGAAGACAATATTTTAGACCTATCTTATCTTTTAAAAATGAGTGATATATCTTTTAGGCAGAAATTTAAAGAAGTTTATAAAACAACACCTAAAAAATGGCAAACAAAAAAAAGACTACAAAGAGCAAAGATACTTTTAGAAAATAGTGATAAAAATGTAAGTGAAGTTTGTATACAGTGTGGCTTTGATAACTTATCTTGGTTTATACAAGTGTTTAAAAAAGAGTATAACTTAACTCCAAAACAAATAAAAAACAACAAAAATTAGTTTTTTTCTAGTACTTTTTTATAATATTTTAGTTTATAATAAGACTATCTTACAAAAAGGAAGAATATGAAAAAAATATTATTAGTACTAGCATTTAGTTTTATTTCTCTATTTGCTGACAATTTTACTTTAAAAAGTGATACTTTAAAAGGACAACTTACAAAAACTCAAGAGTTTAATGGTTTTGGATGTATAGGTGAAAATACATCTCCACATCTTTCATGGGAAAATGCACCAAAAGGTACAAAATCTTTTGCTATAACTGTGTATGATCCAGATGCACCAACTGGCTCTGGTTGGTGGCATTGGGTAGTTTTTGATATACCAAAAGATACTATGAGTTTAGAAAAAGACTTTGGTTCAAAAGAGCATAAAGATATAGTTCAAAGTGTTACAAACTATGGAAAAGGTGGTTTTGGTGGTGCTTGTCCTCCAAAAGGAGATAAAGCTCATAGATACATCTTCACTGTATATGCCTTAGATACAGATAAACTTGGCCTAGATAAAAACACAAACCCTGCAATTGTAGGTTACTACTTAAACAACCACGCAATAGCAAAAGCTTCACTAATCTCATACTATAAAAGATAATATATCGCCTTTTAAAGGCGATGTATACAAGACTTCAAGCTAAAATCAAATTCTTTTTATATTCTTTTGCTACTATTACATAAATAAAAAACAAAAGAGAAATATGAAAGTAAAATACTTAGAAAAATTCTATGTAGCAGGTATCACTACAAGAACAAACAACGAAACAGAACTAAACGAAGAACAAGCAAAAATACCAGATTTATGGCAAAAATATGTTGATGACAATATTGAGTCAAAGACATTCAACAAAGCAAAAAGTTTTGCAATGTATGGACTTTATAACAAATATGAAAATGATGTAAACTCTGATTATGATTATACAGTAGGGGTAGAAGTTACTAAACCTAAAAATGCTATTACTATTGAGAAAGACAGGTATTTAGTATTTACAAAACAAGGTGAGTTACCTGATGTAGTAATAGATGCATGGCATGATGTTTGGAACTATTTTAGCTCAGAAGAGTGTGAATATGAAAGAGCATATAACTTTGACTTTGAAAGATATGAAGAAGATGAGCAAATAGAGATTTATATTTCTATAAAATAAAGGTTTAAAATGAAAACTATAGGATTACTTGGTGGCATGAGTTGGGAAAGTACAGCTTTATACTATAAACAAATCAACGAAGAAGTTAAAAAACAACTAGGTGGTTTACATAGTGCTAAAGTAGTCATCTATAGTGTTGATTTTGATGAGATAGAAAAACTGCAACACTTAGGTAAGTGGGATGAAACAGCAGATATATTAAGTGAAGCTGCACAAAATATCCAAAATGCAGGGGCTGATTTTTTGCTTATTTGTACAAACACTATGCATAAAGTTGCACCTATTATTCAAGAAAATATAAGTATTCCTATTTTACATATTGCAAATGCAACTGGTAAAAAACTGAAAGAAGAAGGTATCAAAAAAGTAGGGCTTTTAGGTACTGCTTTTACTATGGCGCAGGATTTTTATAAAGATACTATTTCAAAGAATTTTGATATTGAAGTAATAGTTCCAAATAAAGAAGATATAAAAATAGTTCATGAGATAATATATGAGGAATTATGTCTTGGAAAAATAAATGATTCTTCAAAAAAAGAGTATTTAAGAATAATGGATTTATTAAAATCAAAAGGAGCTCAAGGTGTTATCTTGGGTTGTACTGAAATAGGAATGTTAGTATCACAAAAAGATACAGACATAAAACTATTTGATACTACAAGTATACATGCACAAGAGTCTGTAAACGAGGCTTTAAAGAAGAATTGATATGTACTATTTAGAAAGACTAAAAGATATAGAAGCTGAGTTTTTAGAACAATATCCAAAAGGTTTTAGGGATGAGCACTTTTTTCCTACTATGAAAAAATTTAAGCCTGAAAAGCTTGAAGATTTTGCAAAAGAGGCTTTGAAAAAAGAGAACTTTTCAAATCCAAATTTAGTAGTAGAAAACTTTTATAAAGTTGTACAAAAATCCGTTATGGTATCTCTGTTTGATAAGCTAAAACTAAAAGATGCGTTAGCTACTTTAAACTCATATGAAAAAGATATGTTAAGTATTGAGATTTATGAGCTTTTATATGGAGATAAAAAGCAAGGTTTTGAAGGTTTAGTTGAGTTTTTAGGGGAGTTTAGGCTTTCTAAATGGACTATAATAAGTGTAGTGCCTTATTATTTAAATAGGCAAAGTGAGTATTTTATAAAACCTACAACTACAAAAAATATCATAAAATACTTTGATTTAAAAGATGTTGTTTATAAACCAAAACCTAGTTTTGAGTTTTATGAAAAGTATTCAAAACATTTAGATGATATGAAAAAAAACGTTCATCCTTCAGTGAAGTTTGACAATGCTGTTTTTACAGGATTCTTAAAAGTAGCTATTGAAATGGGTGATGAATAAAAAGGAAAGATATGCAAGAGTTACCAAACTGTCCAAAATGTAACTGCGAATATACATATGAAGATGGAAGTTTAATCATCTGTCCTGAATGTACTTATGAGTTTACAAAAGAGGATTTAGAAGAAAAAGAGTTTACTGTAAAAGATGCAAATGGTGCAATTTTAAGAGCAGGGGATGATGTAACTGTTATTAAAGATTTAAAAATCAAAGGAAGTTCATCTATTGTAAAAGTTGGTACAAAAATCAAAAACATTAGATTAGTTGATAGTGCAGACAATCATAATATAGATTGTAAAATACCAAAAATAGGTGCTATTAAAATCACACCTATTTATGTGAAAAAATCTTAATCATTTAAAGATTTTCTTATTCTACTTAAATGAGTAGCAGATATACCAAGATATGAAGCAATATGATATTGCGAAAGTCTTGGTAAGATATGTGCAAACTCTTTTAAGAATCTCTCATATCTTACTTTTGCATCTTCTAAAACTAAAGCATATGTATTGTGATCTTTTTGTAAAATCCAATGTTTTTCCAAATACAAAATATGATACATTTTTAGATCATCATACTTTTTAAGTAATTGTCGATATTTATCATGTTGTATATCAACAACAATTGAGTCTTCTAAAGCTTGTACACATGAATCAACTTCTTTATTTGCTAGAAGTGCAACCATAGGCCCATAAAATCTTGTTTCCCAAAAGAAGTTTTTTGTGTATTCTTCTGCATTTTCATTTATATTAAATGTTCTAAATAAACCTTGATACACAAAAGAGATTTCATTTACTTTTGAATACATATCATAAGCATAAGAGCCTTTTGGTATTTTTTTGATTGTACATATTTTTTTAAAATCATTCCATGTTTCTTCTGAAATATAAGTATATGAGTTTAGGGTTTCTTTTAATTTATTAAATATATTTTCTTCATTCATTTTGGAATATTAGCTAAAAAATCAACCTATGTAAATGACAAAAAAAACTCTTTTTTATAAACTTCAAGAAAAAAGGAATTTTATGAATCAAAATTTAAAGGCACATTTTTTAGTATTTTTTGCAACAATATTAGTTGCTATATCTTTTATCATCTCAGGTAAGTTATCAGGAGTAGTAGACCCAATATCTTTAACTCTATTTAGATTTATTTTAGCATTTATTGTTTTACTACCTTTTGTTTTGTTTATAAAAAAATATAGAATTAAGATAAAAACTAGTTTTATAAAAGGACTTAAAATAAGCCTTTTTTATAGTCTATATTTTATTTTACTTTTCAAGGCCTTAGAAGAGACAACAGCTTTAAATACAGCAACACTATTTACTTTAGTACCATTGGTTACAGCTGTATTTACAAATTTTGTATTTAAAGATAGGTTAAACAGTTCAAAGCTTTTTATTTATATTTTAGGAATGATTGGAACAAGTATAGTCATCTTTGATGGAAATATCCAGAAATTGTTGAATCTTACTTTTAATAATGGAGATATTATCTTTTTATTTGCTGTTGTATCAATGGCTTTATATTCAATTGGTGCAAAATATTTTTATGAAAAAGGTGATGAAGTAATTACTCTTACTTTGATGACACTATTGGGAGGAATCATCTGGATGAGTATTGCTTTATTTTTTTTAGATATACCAATACAATTAGATAAACTTGTTGGATTAAACTTTTGGTATATGATATATTTAAGTATAGGTGCTACATTATTTACAGTTTTTTTATATCAAAAGTCAACAGTTATTTTAGGTCCAAATAAATTAATGGCTTATGTTTATTTAAATCCAGCTATTGTAGCAGTAATAATCTGTTTTTATGAAAATGAGAAAATAAATCAAAACAGTTTTATTGGTATTTTATTATCTATTTTTGCTACTATTATATTATTGAAAAAAAGTAAAGAAATAAAATAAAAAAGGCTAAATTATGATAAATTGGAATAGTTTTTATGCTGCAATATATAGACCTAAAAAACAACTTTTAAAACCTGTTAAATATCTTGATTCTATAAGTTTCAAGGATTTAATAGGAATTGATTATCAAAAAGAAGAACTTATTAAAAATACAAAAAGATTTATAAATGACTTACCTTCAAATAATGTTTTACTTTGGGGTGCGAGAGGAACAGGAAAATCTTCTTTATTGAAAGCTTTGTTAAATGAGTTTAAAGATGAAAAACTAAGATTAATTGAAATTGATAGGGATGACTTAGAAGATTTAGTAGATATTGTTGATGAAATAAGAGAATTGCCATTTAAGTTTATAATTTTCTGTGATGATTTGTCTTTTGAAGATGGTGAAAAAGGCTATAAAGGACTTAAAAGAATTTTAGAAGGGTCTATTGAGGCTCCTGCTTCAAATGTCAAAATATATGCGACATCAAATAGAAGACATTTAATTACAGAATATCATAGTGATAATAATGGTACAAAAGTAGGCAATAATGGAGAAATTCATTATTCAGATAGTGTAGAAGAGAAAATATCATTAAGTGATAGATTTGGATTATGGTTAGGTTTTTATCATGGAAGTCAACAAGAGTATTTAAAACTTGTGGATTTTTATTTTAAAGACTATAATGGAAATAAAGAAGAGTTACATAAACAAGCTTTAATGTTTGCACAAAGTAGAGCAAGTAAAAGTGCTAGAACAGCAAAGCAGTTTTATAATGCTTATTTTAATTCATAGGAGTATAAATTATGCCAAATATGATATATGGAACAGCCTGGAAAAAAGAAGAAACATCAAATTTAGTAAAACAAGCACTTCTTAGTGGCTTTAAAGCAATTGATACAGCTTGTCAGCCAAGACACTATAGAGAAGATTTAGTAGGTGAAGGATTAGAAGAAGCCTATAAAAATGGTTTAAAAAGAGAAGATATTTTTCTTCAAACAAAATTTACACCAATAAATGGCCAAGATGAAGATAATATGCCTTATTTAGCTTCTGATGATATTTTAATACAACTTGAAAAGTCCTTTATAAAATCAAAAGAGAATCTTAAAACAGACTATATTGATTCATATCTTGTTCATTCTCCTTTTGGTCCAATTGAGGACTTTATAAATGTTTTTAAAACAATGCAAGAGTTTGTACAGTGTGGGCAAGTAGGGCAAATAGGAATTAGTAATTGTTACGATTTAAATTTACTTATTTATCTATATGATGTTTTAGAGATAAAACCTAAAGTTGTACAAAACAGGTTTTATAAAGATAGCGATTATGATAAACAAATAAGAGAATTTTGTAGACAAAAAGATATTACTTATCAAAGTTTTTGGTCCTTAACTGCTAATCCTCATCTTTTAAGTTCACAAGAAGTTCAATCTTTAGCAATAAAATATGATAAAACAATTCCTCAAATCTTTTATAAGTTTTTAATTCAATTAGGAATTACACCATTAAATGGTACAACTTCACAGATACATATGAAAGAAGATTTAGATATCAATGATTTTATTTTAGAAGAGGAAGAAATAAGGTTAGTTAATATGTTATTATAAAAATAGAAGTAAAATTTACTTCTATTTTGTCCATTTCTTTTTTGGTGGAGTGTAAGAGTTAATTTTTTCTAATAACTCTTTTGGATTTGTTGTTTTGATTAACATATCTGAATAATCTTTTTTCATAAATCCTTCATTGCAAATTGTATCAATCATCGAAAACAGATTATCATAAAAGCCTTTTGTATTATAAAAAGCACAAGGTTTATCATGATATCCAAGTTGAGCCCAAGTCCATACTTCAAAAATCTCTTCAAAAGTACCAATACCTCCAGCAAGAGCCACAAAAGCATCTGCCATATCTGCCATAGTAGCTTTTCTTTCATGCATATCTGCTACTATTTTAAGTTCAGTTAAACCTTCATGACCTAACTCTTTATCTTGTAAATCAACAGGAATAACTCCATAAACTTTACCACCATATTCTAGTGCAGTTGAAGCTACAGTTCCCATAAGCCCAACATTTCCACCACCATAAACAATATCAATATTATTTTGTGCTAAGTATTTACTAAGTTCTTTTGCAGCATTTATGTAAATTTCATCATTTCCATTACTTGAACCACAAAAAATTGCTATCTTCATTATAATATTCCTTAAATTTTAAAAGTAGATTACTTTAACGCTTGTTAGGTTAAAAAGGCATTAATATTTTTAGAAAAAGTAGTTTATAAATAATATGATTATTAAATACCATTGACATAATAGAATAATTGTATTATAATTTTACCAAACAACCGTTTGGGAAAAATATGGCAATTAAAAAAACATCAAGAGAAGAGATTTTACAAAAAGCAATTTCACTTTTTAAAAAAAGAGGTTACTATAATACTTCAATTGCAAATATAGCAAGTGAGTGTGGTTTAATAAAAGGTAGTCTTTATCATCATTTTAAAAGTAAAGATGAAATAGGTTTAGAGTCTTTAAAATATATACATGATTATTTTGAGAAAAATATATTTTGTATAGCTTATGATGAAAGATTAAATGATAAAGAAAAAATCAAACTTTTTATTAAAAAAGTTGATGAATATTTTTTAAATAGTGAAGGGGGTTGTTTACTTGGTAATTTAGCTTTAGAAGTATCAAGTGAAAATGAAGAGTTTAAAGAGTATATCAAAAAATATTTTTTAACTTGGGAAGAGGCTTTATTTAATATTTTAAAGAATAAGTATAGTAATCAAGAAGCAAGAGCTCTTGCTAGAGAGTATGTGTCATTAACTCAAGGTGCTATTATGCTAATGAATCTTTATGAAAACAATAAAGACTATTTAAAAGTTGGAGAAAAAATCATTAACTTAGTTTAATGATTTTTTTTAATCTATTTAACCAAACAATCGTTTGGTAGAAAAGGAAAAATTATGAATTATATAAAAAAATTTAAAGGACAAAATGTTGCACTTCCTGCAACTACACATATAAAAGAGGTATTATTTGCTTTTTTGGGAGGATTTATTGCTATTAGCATAATAGGGTATATGACACAAAGTTTTGACAATCTATTGGTATTAGGTTCATTTGGAGCTTCTTGTGTACTTATTTTTGCTTATGATACTAGTCCTTTTTCTCAACCAAGAAATGTAATCCTAGGGCATTTCTTTGCAACTTTTATTGGACTTTTTTTCTTTCATTTTGTATCACAAGAGTGGTGGAGTATGGCCTTAGCCTTAGCTAGTGCAATTTCTGTAATGATATTAACAAAAACAGTTCACCCACCAGCTGGTTCAAATCCATTAATAGTATTTTTATTGGCTGAAAATTGGGATTATTTAATATTTCCTACATTAACAGGTTCAGTAATTTTAGTATTAACTGCGTTGATATACATAAATCTACATAAAAATAGAAGTTATCCGCAGTACTGGTAAAAGATTTTTAATAACTAGTAGAAAATCTACTAGTTATTTAACTTCTACTCCATAAGATTGAAGCATTTGAACCCAATTTACTTTATTTCCATTTTTATCAAATACAGCTGGTGTCCCTTGAACTCCTAACTCTTGACCAATTTCAATTTGTTTATCAAGTTTTGCTTCTAAGCTTTTAAGTTCTTTTGCATCTATTTTTCTATTTTTAAATGTAGGAGTATCTTTTGTAGTGTTTACCATTGCATCTATTTTAGCTTTTTGTGTTTTTTGACTCATTACATAAATAGAAATATCTCTAGCATTTGCATGGAAATCTAAAGGAAAATAGAATACATTGATTTTTACTTTATCTTCAACTTGAGCTAAATAAGACTCAAATTTTTTACAATAAGGACATTCAGGATCTGTAAATAAATAGTACTCATCATTTCCCGTACCAAATGTAAAGGCTTGATTTCCTTTCGCCGCAGATAAATCAGCTGGAACTGAAAGTTTTGCTCCTGATGTAGTATCAATTACATCACCTGCAATTAAAAACTTTCTATCTTTTGTAAGATAAATTTCATCAACCTTACCTCTAACTTCAACTTTTAAAAGATATAAGCTATCTGTATCATAAGCTTTTTTTACTTTGATATTTACACCTTTGAAAAGCTCTAAATTCTCTATTTTTTTGATTTCATCTTTGTTTAGTTCTGTTGCAGCATTTAAACCAGTAGTTAATGCTAAAGCTAATAATAAATTTCTAGCAGTTTTTATCATATATTTTATCCTATAAAAAAATTTTACAAATAATACAATGTTTATGTTTAGTATTTATAAAAAGAATTGAATAAAATATAAAATTTTATATATTTAAGTAAAACTTATAGCTTATTGTATAAGTATACTTATAATATATGTAGTTAGAAATGAGAAAATTATTCCATAGCCTACAATTGCAGTACTAAGTCTTGGTGCAAGTCCTGCCATAGAAGCTATTGCTCCTGCTGTAATCATTGGAGCCATTCCTGCTTCAAAAATTGAAGTTTTTCCAGCTAGATTATACCAATCAAATAGTATACAAATTCCATAAGCGATTAGTGGGGCTAAAATAAGCTTTATCAAAAGAGCAATACTTAAAGGTTGTAAATCATCTTTTGGAAGTTTAAATTGAAGTTGTAAACCAACAGCAACAAGTGCAACAGGTACTAAAGTATTTGCAAACTTAGTTAAAACTTCTGTAATTAAAGGATGAAACTCTTGCCCAAGTAATGCAAGTGCAACCATTAAAGCAATAAATGAAGGGAAAGTAACTATTTTTTTAACTATAACTTTTGCATGGATATTTCCACTTGAACTATAATAAGCAGTTACAAAAGTACCATAGGCAGCTAAGGCTAAAAATGTTCCTAGTTGGTCATAAATCAGCACATAAGGTAGGGCTTGTGAACCTAAATATAATTCAATTATAGGAATACCCATAATAGAACTATTAGTTAAAATTGCTACTAAAAGTAAACTTCCAACAATCTCTTTTGACCAAGAAAAGAGTTTTCCACAAATTAAGACAATCACAGCTGTAATTGCCATCACTAACCATGCAATTATTGTTGGAATTAAAACATCAAAAGAGAAACTAAGTTTTGGAACTTGAAGCAGAATAATAGCAGGAAGAGGGATATAAATAATATATTTATTTAATATATTTGAAGTTTCTTGTGGGAATATTTTAAATTTTTGTAAAATATAACCAGCAAGAATAGCAATGGCAATTAGTGCAAAATTACCCATTACTCTTTAAAGCCAACTCTTTTAGAAACACTTAATTCACAACAAGCACCTTCATCTGTAATTTCTCCATGCTCTTTAGCATATGAAATTCCCCAGTTATACATCTCTTTTAATACAGGCTTTAATCTTTTACCTGCTGGTGTTAGAGAGTATACAACTTTTGGAGGAACCTCTGGAAAAACTTCTCTATTTATTATATTTTTTTCTTCTAACTCTTTTAATTTTACTGTTAAAGTTTTTTGAGTTATTTCAGAAATACTTTCATGTAAATCTTTAAATCTTTTATTTTCTTCTAATAAGTGCCAGATAATTGATAGTTTCCATCTATCATTAAAAATGTCTAAAGTTACTGCAACTGAACACTGATATTCTTTATTATTTACTATATACATTATTAAATTTCCTTTTCAAATATTATTATAACATAAATAAAATTAATTCCATTACTTACCTAAAGTAAAGTAAGAGAACTTTAAGTTTGTTAGGTATATAATTTTCCAAATCAACAAAAGGATTTAGATGAAAAATGTATTGATTATAAATGGACATCAGAAGTATGAAGGTTTTGCTGAAGGTAAATTGACACAAACTTTTATAGATAATGCAAAAGATTTTTTTAAAGAAAATGAGTTTGAGGTTAAAGAGACTGCTATTGATAAAGGTTATGATGTACAAGAAGAACTTGAAAAGTTTGCTTGGGCTGATTATATTTTATTTCAATATCCTGTTTATTGGATGAGTGTTCCTTGGATTACAAAAAAATATATTGATGAGATTTTCTCAGCAGGTGTAGGAACAGTTACTTATGAAAATGATGGTAGAAGTAGAAAAGATACTTCATTAAAATATGGTAGTGGTGGACTTATGAAAGATAAAAAATATATGTTAAGTCTTACATATAATTGTCCAACTTCTGAATTTGACAATAAAGATGGTTTTTTTGAGGGATTATCTTTAGATGAAGCAAATTATGCTGTTCATAAAGTATTTCAATTTTGTGGAGCTAAACAACTTGAAACATACTCTATAAATGATATATTTAAAAGTGATTTAAACGTAGAGAATGAATTAGAAAGATTTAAACAAGTATTAACAAATAATTTCAAGGAAAAATAATGAGTAAAATTGTTATTGTAGCAAAACTAAAAGTTAAAGAAGAGTTTTTAGAAAAAGTTTATGAACAGTTAGTTAAACTTCATACCAATACAAACAAATATGACACAGGTTGTATTCAATATGATTTACATCAAGATTTAGAAGATAAGTGCTCTTTTACTTTTGTAGAGACTTGGGAAAATCAAGAGGCTTTAAGTTTACATGAGAAAAAAGAACATTTTATCTCTTGCGTTGGTTTTATGGAAGATAAACTTGAAAGTTTTAGTATAGATAAATTAAAAAAGTTAGAAATATAAGGATTATAAATGGATAAAAGTTTTATGGAAGCAATGGATTTTAGACATGCTTGTAAAGTATTTGATGAAACAAAAAAAGTTTCAGATGAAGATATGAATTTTATCTTAGAAGTGGGTAGAAAATCTCCTTCTTCATTTGGTATGGAACCATGGAAGTTTTTAGTTATTACAAATGAAGAGTTAAAAGCTAAGATTAGACCTGCTTGTTGGGACCAAGTACAAATTACTTCATGTTCTCATTTAGTAATTGTATTAGCAGCAATTGAAGGTGTTAAACCAGAATCAGGAGTTCCAGAAAGAAAGTTTGGAAGAAGACAAATGCCTCAAGAAAAACTTGATTTCTATTTAAATCTTTATGCTGATCACTTAAAAGATACATTAGCAACAGATGAAAATATCTACAACTGGACAGCAAGACAAACTTATATTGCCTTAGGAAATATGATGACAGCTGCTGCTATAAAAGGTATTGATACTTGTCCTATTGAAGGTTTTGAGAAAGATAAACTTGATGAAATTTTAGAATTAGATACTACAAAATATCAAACATCAGTTGTTTTACCTTTTGGATATAGAATAAATGAGCAATCTACTCAACAAAGAGAAAAATTAGAAGATATAGTAGAATATATTAAATAATTAATAAATACCTTTTACAAAATGATACTTTGGTAAGACTTTTTATAACTATACTAAAGAAAAAGTAAAAGGTATATTTATGTCAGATAATAAAATCTTATTAAATAGTATAGTAGAAGCAGCAGTTCAAAAAGTAAAAAGTAAAAAAGAGACCAACAATCTAAATATTTTTGAAAATATTGACACTTCTATCGAAGTTCAGGCTAATAAAAATGAACTTCTAGATACAATTTCTACGTTATTAAACACTTCAATCAACAATTGCAAGAATAGTATAAATAATAAAACAAACATATATGTTAGTGTTTACTCAAAAGAGAATAAGAACTATATTCTTATAGAAGATAATTCTTTAAATGCTGAAAATATAGGTATTGAGGAAAGTAGTAACATTTTTAAGAATATAAAAATTGAAAATACAGCGAATGGTTTAAAGTTTAAGATTGAATTTAATAACTAAATGATACCTTTGTGATACATTTTTTTATTATAATGAAATTGTAAAAAAATTATAGGGTTTAAAACATGAATAGTATATTTATAAACACAACAAATGATATAAAACCTAAATCAGTTTTAGTAGTTAGTAATGAAGAGAATTTAGTTACAAAAATGAAAACATATAATCAAGATACATTATTTAAACTTTCATTTTTTGAAATGGATAGATTTAATTTGATTTATGACAAATTATCGTTATTTGATTTAGTAATATTTGATAATAGAAAAAATAATAATGTAAAAGAGTTTACAAGTTTATTTGAAAAAAACTTTTCTTATAAGTTTAACATCCCAATAATTTTATTGGAAAATGAAGTTAATGACAATCAGATACTTCATAAAAACTCAAATGTATATAGTGTATTTTATGAACCAATTGATTCTTCTGCACTAATGCTTAATGTAAAGCTTTTCTTAAATTTCTTAAACCAAAATAGAAAAATAGAGTTTGAAAAAGGTTTTTATTTTGATGTTTCAAGAGATGAATTATTTTGTGATAGGAAAGTTATAAAGCTAACTAAAACTGAAAAGAGTTTAGTTAAGTTATTGATTGAAAGAAAAAATCAGTTAGTAACTTATGAAACAATTGAAAGAATTGTTTGGAAAAATAAGAATTTCTCTAAATACTCATTAAGAAATATAATTAAACATATTAGAGAAAAAACGCACAACTCATTAATCAAAAACTCTTCAAACAGAGGGTATGTTGTAAATACTTTATAAAAAGATGAGTATTATTTAAATAGTTTTATTTTAAATAATACTCCATTTTCTACATTTTCAACGCTTAATTCACCATTTGAATGTTTTTCAATTATACTTTTACAAATATATAAACCAAGTCCAGTACCATTTTTACTTTTTTTAGTTGTAAAGTAGGGTGTAAAAATTCTTGCAATAATTTCACTTGGAATCCCACCTGCATTATCTTTTATATAAATAGACTGAAAACTATCTTTCTCGTCAAAAGATATATTTATAGTGGCATTTTTGATTTCTCTTTCTATAAAGGCATCTTTAGAGTTATTTAGAATATTTATTAACACTTGTAATAGTTCATTTTTATGTAAATACATAGCAGAATATTTTTTGTTTTCTACAACTATTTTAATATTTTGATTATCAAATGATTTACCAATCATTTTAATTGTGTCTTCTACTAAAGATAAAGTTGTAACAGGTGTTTGTTCTTTTTGTGGTTCAAAGAAATTTCTAAAGTCATCTATTGTCTTAGACATGTATTGTAAATAGTTGTTTATTTCATCTGCTTTTTCTTCTACAAGTTTTGGATCAAGATTATTCATCTTAACTTTCATTTTAAGTCTTGTAGCAATACTTGCAATTGTATTTAAAGGTTGTCTCCATTGGTGAGCAATAACAGAAATCATTTCACCCATTGCTGCTAATTTTGATTGTTCAATTAGCATATCTTCTTTCTCTTTTATTTCACTCATATCTAAAACACTAACCATTTTACACTCTTTATTATTCAGCGTAACAGATTTGATTTTTATAATTGCAGGAATGATAGTGGCATCTTTTGTAATAAGAGAGATTTCTTGAAAAGTTTTACTATTATATTTTATAAATTTTTTATTTGATGTTGGGATTAAAATACCCGTAGCTAAATTACCAATTAGTTCATCTTCATCTTCATATCTTAAAATATTTATTAATGACTTATTTACATTTTTTATAAAACCATCTTCAATTATTATAATTCCTTCGATAGTATTATTTAAAATATCCCTTAACTCTAAAGAAATAGTATTATTTTCTTTCATTTATAATTCCTTTATAATGTAAATGTATTATAATACATATATTGTTTTATTGTATTAAAAAGGGACTATAAATGATTGATTATATACTTTTGGAGAAATATTCACAAAACATAAATGTGTTATTTGTTGAAGATGATGAGTTTATTAGAAAAGAAACTAAAGAGTTATTAGAAGATATATTTCAAAAAGAAATAACTATTGCAGTTGATGGAAAAGATGGTTTTGAAAAATATATGGATTATTTTACTCAAAACAATAAATATTTTGATCTTGTAATCACTGATATTAAAATGCCAAATATGGATGGGATAGAGTTAACAAAGTTAATATATAATCAAAATAAAAATCAATCCCTTATTGTTTTATCAGCACATAATGAGTCTGATTACTTAATGCAATTAATTAACCTTGGCATTTCACAATTTATATTAAAACCTATTGATTATGATAATTTTGTAGAAGTTATCTATAAAGTTTCAAAAGATATTTACTCTTCAGATAAAGTTGTTCAATCAGATGTCTTAGATAATCCTCTAATTAAATTAACAAGAACTTTAGTGTGGGATAAGCAAAATAAGCAGCTTTTAGAAAATGACGAAAATATCAAACTTACAAAAAAAGAGTATTTACTTTTTGATTTACTTTTAAAAGTACCAGAAAAAACTTGTACAAATGAAGAGATTTTAATGTATTTATGGAAAGATGATGAAGATAAATCTCCTGATATTACAAATCTAAAAAATATAATCTCAAGACTTAGAAAGAAAGTTCCAGAGCTTAGAATAGAAAATATTTATAGTTTAGGGTATAGAATAAATATTCTACCGTAAACTATTTAATTACAGGAGCAAAAGCCTTTGTTCCTACATTTATTTTAGAGCCAATCTTTAAACCTTCTAGTTCTTGATTGCTTAAAACTACCTCAACAAGTTGTTGTCCTATACTTATAATAGCAATATTTACCACATCAATTTTTATAATATCCAGTATTTCACCTTCAAAAGAGAACTTTTGTGAGCCTTGAGTTTTTAGAAGAACTTCTTTAGGTGTTCCATCATTTAAAATTTTCCCATCTTCAAGAAGTATTACACGATTGCTTAGTTTATAAATCTCCCTTGGTTCATGACTTATCATAATAGTTGTTGTTTTAAACTCTTTATGAAGTGCCAAAATCTCATTTTGTAGGCTATTTCTCATTTTTGGGTCTAAAGCTGATAAGGGTTCATCTAAAAGTAAAAGTTTAGGCCTATTCATTAAAGCTCTACAAATACTAAGTCTTTGCTTTTGTCCACCACTTAAACTATTTGGGTATCTATTTATAAGGTTTTTTAAATCAGTCATTTCTAAAAGTTTAAAAGCTAAGTTTTTATCTTTATTTACATAAAGCAAGTTTTGAAGTACGTTCATGTTTTCAAATAGAGCATAGTCTTGAAAAACAAAGCCTATATTTCTTTTTTGAATGGCTAAAGACTTTTTATCTTCAAGCCAAGGCCTACCATTTACTAAGATTTTTCCATTTGCACTCTCTAATCCTGCTAAAACTCTAAGTAAAGTTGTCTTACCACTACCACTTTTTCCAGTAATAGCAATAAACTCACCTTCATTTATATGTAAGTTTACTTCTAAGTTTATATTTCCTATTTGACCATGAAGTTCTTTGTTTATATCTATTTTTATCATATAAAACTCTTTTTTTGTTTATTATTAAAAATATATACTCCTAAAAGTACTAAGAAGCTAAGTATTAACATAATACCACTATAAACATGTGCCATTTCATAATCTAAAATCTCTACAAACTCATAAATTGCTACAGATGCTACTTTTGTTTCACCTGGAATACTTCCACCTATCATTAAAACAACACCAAATTCCCCAACTGTATGTGCAAAAGTTACTATAAGAGCAGTTAGAAGTGAGGGTTTGATATTTGGTAGGGCAACATTAAAAAGTGTTGTAAGTTTGTTTTTCCCACTTATATAACTTGCTTCAAGCATATTCTTATTTAAGTTCTCAAAACCACTTTGTAAGGGTTGTACCATAAAAGGAAGGCTATAAAAACAACTAGCTATTACTAAACCTGTAAAGTTAAATACAAGTTGTATTCTAAAAGTTTCATAAAAAAATGAGCCTATAATCGAGTTTGAAGATAAAGCCCATAATATATAAAAACCAATAACCGATGGAGGTAAAACTATAGGTAAAGCTGTAATTGCTTCTAAATAAGGTTTTACTTTTGATTTTGTTTGACTAAGCCACCAAGCAAGGGGCAGGGCTATTATAAATAAAATTATAGTAGTAATTAACGCAAGTTTAAAAGATATATAAAAGGGTGTTAATTCAACTCTTGCTAATAAATCAATCATCTATAATATCCTTAATTGATATTTCACTAGCTTTTATTAAAACTATAACCTCATCATCATTTTTTAAATTCATTTGTTTTGATGAATCAGAAGTAATTATCGCTTCTAATAAATCTTCATTTATTTCTAAGATAACAGAGCTTAAAAGTTTTGCATTGTTGACTGTTTTTACTTTTGCTTTGATTTTATTACTACAACTAAGCTCTCCTTGTAAATCTTTTGCGATTGTTATGTGTGTAGACTTAATACATAAACTAACTTTTGTACCTATTTTTATTTTTTCATTTAGTTCAAGACTTATCATTTTTAAAGTTGAACCATTTAAATCAAATTCTACAAGATGTATAATTTCTTGTATTTGTATATTTTTTACTATTGCTTTTAACATATACAAAATCCTAATTTACTATGTAACCATAATTTTTTAAAATAGCCTTTGCTTCTTTTGAAAAAAGAAATTTATAAAAAGATTTAGCTTCATTTTTATTTTTACTATTTTTCAAAATAACAACACCTTGCTCTATGGGTGAGTATAAGTTTTTGTCTATATGTATAAAGTTTATTCCCTCTTTATAATTTAACATTTTAGAACTATAAAGCATAGACTTTGCTATAAAACCTATATTTGCAGCTGTGAAAGTATAAGATAGAGTTTGAGAAATTGACTCACCATAAACGAACTTCTTTTTTATCTCATCTAACTTCTTGCTATTTTTTAAAGCTTCAAATGATGCTTGTCCATATGGAGCTGTTTTTGGATTTGCGATTGCAATGTTTTTTATATCATCATTTTTTAGAATATCTAAGCCTTTTGAAAAGTCTTGGGCTGTTTTACTAAATAGACTTAATGATCCCATTGCATAAACTTGAGGTTTATTTAAAGCTAAATTAGAATTATATAAAGCTTGTGGGTATTTCATATTTGCAGACATAAAAATATCATAGGGTGCATTGTTTTTAATCTGTGCAGTTAATTTGCCACTACTTCCAAGGGTAATATTTACTTTTGTATTCGGATTTGTTTTATTAAACTCATTTTTCAGCTCTTTTATTGCATAAGATACATTTGCTGCAACTGCTATATTTAGAGTTTGAGCATACAGACCATATGATAAAACACAAAGTGCTGTTAAAATCTTTTTCATTTATTTACCCACCATAATATCATTTGATTTTATATAGGCATAAACAGTTTTGCCAACTTCTAGTTTTAAGTTTTTAACAGCCCCTGTTGTAACTATAGACGTAATAGTTTCATTTTCACTTATATCAATAGTAACTTCACTATTTGTAGAGTTTTTAGTAATATCTTTGATTACACCTTTTATTTGGTTTCTAGCACTTATTGCTATATCGGCACTTGTAGATAAAAGTATATTGTTTGAATTAAAAATAGCTATTACTTCATCATCTTTTTGTATGTTTAAAGATTGTAGGGCATCATAAGTAATATTAGCAAATAGTTCATGTCCACTTTTAGGTACTATGATTATATTTGCATTTACTTCATTTGATACAATCTTATCAACTCTACCTATGATTTGATTTCTAGCACTTATTTGCATTGCTAATCTTCCTATTGTTTTAAATGTTCCTGTGTCTATATCTGTAAGCTCATTTAGTTTATTCATAAACCTTTCTTGCTCATCTTTTAAAAGTAAGTATGTTTTAATGATACTTTCCCCATAAGAAGTAAGAGCAGTTCCTCCACCACCTTTACCTCCTGTTTCTTTTGAAACAATTGGAGTATGAGATAGGTTATTCATACTATCTATTGCATCCCATGCAGCTTTATAACTCATAGGAACAGCTTTTGCAGCTTTTGAGATAGAACCATGCTCTTTTATAGCAAGAAGTAAATCTATTCTTTTTTCTAGTAAAAAAGGCTGATTAAATAACTCTAGAGTTAAGTTTGATGATATATTCACATTTATCCTTATATATTTAAATATATAGCGCTTTTGAAATATTATCGTTGTATACCTTAGTATATAGTGAAAGTTTTTATTCCTATACGACAAATGTTAAATTATAAATAGTACTTATAATTTAACAAAAGATTACTTATAGTAAAAATACTAGGTATATATAGTTATTTATAAAAAGTATGTTTTTAAATTCATATTAAAGTGTAATGATTTCTGTACTTTGATGAAAAGATTGTATCCCTATACGGTGTATGTTAAATAGAAAGTGGGGTATACAATAATACATTTATAAAAATTAGATTAATTACGATAAAACCAAAATGAATAAAATTTCATTTTTACTTCACTTATAGTTCATTTAGCTCATATATCATTACAGTAACAAAACAACAAAAAGGATTGAAAATGATAAATAAAAAGATGTTAATAGGTTTAGGATTAGTTACTTTAGTTCCACTTGCAATATTTGCAAGTAGTGATAGATATGATTTTGATGATAAAAGAAATTCAAGTTATTTAAAAGAGCAAGGAGTTAATTTTATTTTTGAAGGTAGATTGGAGGAAAAACCTCAAAATGGTTTAAATGGTAAATGGATTATTTCTGGTAAAACTGTAATGGTTGATGAAAATACTATAATCAAGCAAGAGAAAAAAGAGTTTAGAGTTGGAGATGAAATAGAGATTTCAGGTAAAAGAACAAATGGAAATATTAAAGCGATTACATTAAAACAAGATGATTAACAGTCATATGTATAAACTTTAATACTATATAAAAAGTAACAAAAGCTAGTAATATGTATATATTGTTAACTAATTTATTTTTAGGCAATATATGCATATTTAAAATAAAAGAGGAAAAATGAGAATTTTACTTGTTGAAGATAATCCAAGTATATATGAGTTTTTAAAAAAGGCATTAGAACAAGAATCTTATGCTGTTGATATAGCAACAGATGGAAAAGAGGGATTTTATTTAGCTACTGTTAATAAATATGATTTAATGATATTAGATGTAATGCTTCCATATATGAGTGGTTTTGATTTATGTAAACAATTAAGAGACTATAAAATAGATACATCTATACTAATGCTTACAGCAAAAGATGATAGTGAAGATATTATAAAAGGCCTTGATAGTGGTGCTGATGACTATATTACTAAACCTTTTGTCTTAAAAGAACTACAAGCTAGAATCAGAGCAATTCTTAGAAGAAACTCTTCAAATACTGCTACACTTAAATATAAAGATTTACAATTAGATACTATAAAGAAGTTAGTTTATAGGGATGAAATAAAGATTGATTTAACAGCAAAAGAGTTTGCTATTTTAGAACTATTAGTTAGAAATGAGAATAAAACAGTTAGTGATTCTATGATAATAGAGCATGTATGGGATATGAACTACACAAATGCTTCAAACTTAGTAAAGGTATATATTTACAGACTAAGAAATAAAATTGATAAAAGTTTTGATGAACCATATATACATAATATAAAAAATATAGGATATACCCTTAAATGAAATCTATAAAATTTAAACTATTTACTGCTTTTAGTATTGCGCTTTTTTTAATACTCTTCTTTTTATCCATATTTTCAATACACTTTTTTACACTAAATCAAGAAAATGAAGCTACAAACAAAGTTGAAAAAAACCTAATTATCGCAAAAGAAGTATTATTGTCAAACAGAAGTTTAGAGACTTTAAATCAATTGGACTTAAAAGAGCAGTTTCTTATAATCTTTGAAAATAGTAATTTGATTTTTACAAATGAATCAAAGCATGAAACAAGAGAGATTTTAGAGGATTTAAGAAGAATAGAGTTTAATACTTCTAATTTTATAAAGCTTGAAGACTTTGTTGTCTCTAAACAAAAAGTAAATGAGTATACTATTTATATAGGTATTGATGATGATTATATTGAGCATAGAAATGAAGCTATTATAAATACTATTGTTACAATGAATAGTTTTATATTTGTACTCTTTATGGCTTTTATTTACTTTATCATTCATAGAACTATAAAACCTTTAAAGACTATTTTAAATGATGTAAAAACTCTAAGAGATGCAAAAGATTTATCAAAGAGATTAAAGTTAACAAAAACAAAAGATGAATTTGAACAGTTAACAAGCTCATTTAACGAAATGCTTGACAATATAGAAAATAGTATAGAAAATATAAAACAGTTCTCTTCTGATGCTTCTCATGAGTTAAAAACACCTCTAACTATCATTCAAGGAGAGATTGAACTTGCAAAAAATAAAGATTTAAGTAAAGAAGAGTTTATTAAGCTTTTAGACAAACTAGATATAGAACAAAAGAAACTTCAAAATATAATCAATAACTTTTTATTGCTAGCAAGATTAGATAAAGAGCGTATAAAAGAAGAAGACTCTTACTTAGATAGAGTTGTATTTGAGTGTATAGAAAATAGTTTAGATAAGTTAGAGAAGAAAGGTTTAGAATTAAAATTAGATATTCAAGAAGATATAAAAGTAAAATTCAATGAAAAATATCTTTTTATAGTTATAAGTAATCTTTTATCAAATGCAATTAAATATACAAATAATGGAGTTATCACATTAAAAGTTAATAAAAATGAACATTTTACTTTCTTTGAAATTAGTGATACAGGTATAGGTATTGCTTCTGAAGATATAAATAAAATTTTTGAGAGATTTTACAGAGTAGATAAAGCAAGAACAGATTTTAATGAAGGAATAGGCATAGGTTTGTCTATAGTTAAAAGAATATGTGATAGATTTAATACTTCAATAAAAGTTCAAAGTAAGCTAAATAAAGGGAGTAAATTCTCTATTAGATTCACTAATTAGCATTAAAGATTTTTTTGATATAGTTAGGCAATTTAAAAAAGGAATACAAATGGCTATTAAAAAAGATCAATTAGTAACTATGACATTTGAATTAAAAGTAGATGATAGATTAATAGAAAGTAATATGGGTGAAAAACCAATGACATTTGCTTTTGGTTCAGGACAACTATTAGCAGGATTTGAAGAACTAATAACTGATATGAATGAGGGTGAGACTAGAAGTGTGACTGTTTTAAGTGAAAATGCTTATGGTCCTTATGATGAAACATTAAATGAAAAAGTTCCAGTTGCTGAATTTGAAGGAATTGATTTAGAAATAGGATTAGTTTTAGAAGGTGAAGCACAAGATGGTTCAGTATTTAAAGCTACAGTTACAGATGTTACAAAAGATGAGGTAACTGTTGATTATAATCATCCTTTAGCAGGGAAAGATTTAGACTTTAAAGTATTTATTGAAAAAATCGTTTAAACTATTCATATAAAAATTTTATAAGGTAGATAGTGTTTTATATACTCTTACTACCTTATTTATTCTTTTACTCTCTACACTAAACTTAAAACTCTTATGTTATAATTGCGCTTATATAAAAATATAAGGGTATTTAAATAATGGAAATGTCGAAAGATAAGACACAAAAGTTTGTAATAAAATTCTTTCCAGAAATTATGGTTAAAGGAACAAAAGCTAAAAGACAAATGGTTGGACAGCTTTATAATAACTTACAAACAGTACTTAAAAACATTGATGAAAAAATCACTGTAAAAAAATTCTCAGATAAAATGGAAATTACATCTCCAAATGAACTAATAGATCAAGTAAGACAAAAGCTAAAAGATACTCCAGGTGTTGAACTGATTTTAGAAGTATTACAATTTGAAAATATTACTACTCTTGATGAGATAAAAGTAAAAGTAAATGAATTAATGGCTCATGAAATAAAAGATAAAACTTTTGTAGTTAGAGCTAAAAGAAGTGGAACTCATGAGTTCAAATCTACAAATATAGAGCAAACTGTTGGTGGATATATGCTAGCTCATAATGAGACTAAAGGTGTAGATTTAAGAAATGCTGAGGTAACTATCAATATTGAGCTTGTAAATAAGCAATTAAATATTGTAACTAAAAAATATAGAGGTTTATCAGGTTTTCCTATTGGTACTCAAAACTCTATTTTATCTTTAATGTCTGGTGGCTTTGATTCAACAGTTGCTTCATACTTAACTATGAAAAGAGGAATTAAAACACACTTTATTTTCTTTAATCTTGGTGGAATTGCACATGAAATTGGAGTAAAACAAGTAGCTTATTATTTATGGAATAAGTTTGGTTCTTCTCATAGAGTAACATTTACATCTGTTCCTTTTGATGATGTTGTTACAGAAATCTTTAGATCAACTAGTGAACCATATATGGGAGTTACTCTAAAAAGATTGATGTTAAAAGCTGCACAAAAAATTGCAGATGATATGAAAATAGATGCCTTATTAACAGGTGAGAGTGTTGCACAAGTATCAAGTCAAACTTTAAGAAACCTTGCTTTAATTGACCAGGCTTGTGATAAATTAGTTTTAAGACCACTTTCTACTATGAATAAGCCAGAGATTATTGAAATAGCTACAAAAATAGGTACTACAAGATTTGCAGAAAGTATGCCAGAGTATTGTGGTGTTATTTCTAAAAATCCTGTAACTCACGGTTCTTATGACAGAATGGAAAAAGAAGCAAAAGCTTTCAATTATGCAGTATTAGATAAAGCTGTTGAAGATGCGATTGTAGTAAATGTTGATGAAATAGATGATAATGTAAATGAAATAGGCCATATTGATGTTGTTTCTGATTTATCATCTGGTAATTACACAGTTATTGATATTAGACAAAATGATGATTGTATCCAAACAGAAGTTGAAACATTAAAAATACCATTTTACAAACTAAAAAATGAGTTTAGAAAACTTCCTCAAGACAAAGAGTATTTATTCTATTGTGATAAAGGAATCTTAAGTCAATTACATGCACAGTTTTTAAGAGATTCTGAGGGATTACAAAATATCAAAGTATATAGACCTGAAAAATAACACTTATATCAAAAAGAGATAAACCTCTTTTTGATAAAATAACCTATCTTTAAGCCTTAAAATAGGCAATCTAATAAGAAATAAAGCAAATAAAAACTAAAATTTAATATATATAATTAAAGGTGAGAAATGACAAGTTTATCTGCAGTTGAGAAGTGGCTTAATGAACACTCAATTGAGAATTATACAATTTCAGATGATTTATATATTACTGTTCATGGTAGTGTTAATTTAAATGAAAAAATAAGAGAAAAAAGACTACCTGTTAAATTTAAACTAGTAAATGGCTATTTTGATATAAGTAATAACTCTTTGGAAACTCTTGATGGTTGTCCTGAAAAAGTAGGAAAAGATTTTAATTGTTCAAAAAACAATTTAGAGTCACTTTTAGGGGCTCCTGTAAAAGTAGGGGATTTTGATTGTTCATATAATAAACTTACAAATCTTTCATACTGTCCAAAAGAGGTTATTGGGTTTTTTAACTGCTCTCATAATCAAATTGTTTCTATTAAAGGAAGTCCAAGAACAATTAAAGGCTATTTTAGATGTGAACACAATAAAATAGAAACACTAAAAGGTGGTCCTAAATATATTGATGCGTATTTTGATTGTTCTCATAATTACATCAAAGATTTAAATGGTGGACCAATTAGCGTTGTTCAAGACTATATTTGTAATGGAAATTTGTTAAAAACTTTAGACGGTATTGCAGATACAATTGGCTGGGATGTAAGAACTGATGTTAGATTAAATAAACTAGCAAATAGTTACAACGAAGAAGAGAAGTTTTGGAAATACAAAGGTAAAGATGTAGTATCGCATGTATATAAACCATTAGTTGCTTTATGTAATAAAGAAGATATAAGCAGATGGTTAGCTAAGCATGATATTAAAAACTTCGAGATTTTAAATAATAACACTGTAAATGTAAAAGGTAGTGTTAAACTTGCAGATAGATTAGCAAACCTATCAAAACTTCCACTTAGTTTTAACGAAGTAGAAGGGGACTTTGATATTAGTAATAATGAGCTAACATCTTTAGAAGGTTGTCCAAAAGTAGTTCATGGAGACTTTTTAGCTTTTAAAAATGAACTATCTTCACTAAAAGGTGGACCTAAAGAAGTAACAGGAAGTTATATTATTTTAAAAAACAATATTAATTCACTTAAATTCTCTCCTTCAATAGTAAAAGAAGATTATATCTGTTCTCATAATCCTTTAAAAGATTTAGATGGTATTAATACTGTTCAAGGCTCAATTTTTACGGGAGTTTTTATACCACATGTAAAAGCTCAAAAATATGTTTATAATTCAGTTACTACATATAAATATGCAGGTGAGGGGATTGCGGAGTATTTAGATAAAGTTTATGTAACTTTAACTGAAGAAGAGAAAGTTTATGAAAGAACAAAAGCAAACCTAAGAAATGCTATTACGAGACTTCTTGACTCAGATGGTTTAAAAAAAGAGATGATAAATGATACTTTAATTAGAAACCTTGAAAAGTACCATTTAGATGATTTAAAACAAAAAGTTTTACTAATCAAAAATCCAAAACCAAGAAGCAAAGAAGAACTTACTGAAAGTGATGTCCTAAAAATGGCTTTTGAAGTGGAATTATAAGCTTAAGCAGCTTTAATTTCATCTTCAGATTTACCTATATAATATCCTTGTGAATAGTTAATTCCCATAGATTTTACATAATCAAAAAGCTCTTTATTCTCTACATACTCTGCTACTGTTTGAATATGTAAGTTATCACATAAGAATTTTAAAGTTCCTATTAGAAGTTGTCTTTTTGGATTATTATCTAAGCCAAGTATTAAAGAGCCATCAATCTTTAAAATATCAATATACTCACTTAATTTTACAATATTCTCATAGTTTGAATAACCACTTCCAAAATCATCAATAGCAATCTTACAACCTAAAAATTTAGCCTTTTTTATAAACTCTAAGAAGTTATTATAATTATCAATAGCCTCTGTTTCAACTATTTCAAGTACAAGTCTATTTCTAAAGTTATATTTTTTAATTTGAGAGAATAGATGATTTCTTATTTCTGAATTTGAGATATCTTCCATACTTAAGTTTATAGAAAACTCTACATCTTCTTTATCTTTGAAATATTCAAAAGCTTTGTTTATTACTATCATAGTAAGCTTTTTGTATTTTTTTGTTTCTTTTGCAATTTCTAAGAACTCGCCTGGATAGATAATCTTATCATCAATCTTTAATCTTATTAAAGTTTCATATTTATCAATACACTCTTTTTTGTTGTTGTAAATTGCTTGGAATTGAACAATTACATTATCATTTTCAATAGCTTTTTTTATTTTATTTACCATAAGAATATTTTTTTTATTTATTTCAATATTCTTCTTTTCAACATTATCAAAAAGATTAATATCAACTTTTTCTTTTAAAGCATCACTTAATGCAATCTCTGCTTCTTTTAGCTCTTCAATATTATTATTTAGTTTTTCTGTATCACTTACAGCAATTGTTGTATTTATTAAAACTTCAAAACTACCATTCATTACTTTAAAAGGCTCATTTTCAAGTCTATAGTGGATTATATTAAGTGAGTTTAGCAGTTTCTCTTTTCTTTCATAGTGATACTTAAAAGCAAATGTAGCTTTTGAGATTTTATATAGTTTAGAGAAAGAATTTTTATACTCAAACTGTTTTAAAAATGAAGAACACTCTTTTATTAACTCTTCTGCTATTTTAAAACCATAAGCATCTTGAACTTTATCATAGTTATCTACATGAATAACAATTATAATACAATTCTCAAATTTGCTAGTAGATAAATCATGAAACAAACATGCTCTATTTGGTAGTTGAGTTATAGGGTCTGTAATTGTCTGTCTATATATTCTTCCTTTTAAATTTTCTGGAATACTTGCAAAATAGAAGATTAGAGGTAAAAACACAAATGCTAATGCAATTAACAATGAATATATTGAAAACTCATTCTCTTTTTGCTCTAGTTGAAGATTCATATATTTTGTTGTAAGTACAAGTTTTAAGTCTTGACCTGTTGGAAGGTTATTTAGCTTTCTACTAAAATATTCTGATTCATTTTGTATATTAATTTCATCTTCTAATAGATGTGTTTTAAAATTATTTGATAATATACCATACTCTTTATTTGGATGAATAATAAATCTTTTTTGATTATCTACAATATAAATATTATATAAAGTACTTTTCTTGATAATTTCAAATAAATTATCTAGGTTTAGACTTAATACTATAAATCCTGCTTTAATATCATTTTTATCATAAACAGAAGTTGCTAATCTAAGTGTTGCTATTTTTGGTAAAACTACTTTTCCAAACTCTTTTTGTAAATCAACTTTTGATAAACCAATATTGTCTTTTGTTAGTTGTATAAATCTATGAAAATAGTATCTTTTAGATTTATCTTGTAGTAAATTATCGGCAATTACTATAGATTTAGAACTATTTTTTTCATAAAGCTTTTCAACCTTAATCTCTTCAAAACCATCTTTGTTTATATATCTTAATTGAAAACTATCTGTAAGCGTATCATTTAGTGTAAGAAAAAGCTCTTGTATATCTTTTTTATTTGTTTTGTCATTGATATAGCTTTTAAGAGTCTTACTTTTTGAAATAGAAAGTAAAGCTTTTTTGTAGTTGTCTAAATAGTTTTCTATTAAGTTTTCATGGTTAAGAAACTTTTCTTCAAATTTTGCAGCTGAGATTTTGTTGATATTTGTTTTGTCTTTTATTTCTGAGAAGTATTCAATAATAAATATTGAAAATATAACTACAAACATATATAATAATATATATGTGGTCTTATAGTTTATTCTTTGCATTTTGATCCTAATATTTATATAATATTTGGAATTATACAAATAAATAGTATCAAAATAATATCATTTTATATCAATAAAACCTTATAAGCTTAATGGTAATTCGATTGTAAATAAGGCACCTTCGTATTTAGTTCCTTCATAATCATATCTACTATTTTTAACTTTTACTTTTCCACACATTGAATCATGAATGATTTTATAAACGATATTTAATCCAAGTCCAACCCCGTGAGATTTATGTTTTGTTGTGAAATATGGTTCAAATACTTTATTAATAAACTCTGTTTTAATTCCACCAGCATTATCTTTTATAACTATTTCTACTCTATTATTTTCGATTCTTCTTGATTCAATAAATATATATCTTTGAGTATCTATTTTTGCCAATGCTTCATTTGAGTTTCTAACAATATTTACAATAGCTTGGAATAAACTATTTGGTAAGTTTTCTAAAACAATATCATCTTGTAAATCAAAAATAACATTTACATTGTTCTTAGATAATATATAATCTTCACAATCAATAGATTTTCGTAAAGTCTCACTTAAAGAGAAACTCATAAACTTTTCTTTATTTGTATAATCCCTAAAAGATTCTATTGTATTTGATAAATCTTGCGTTGTTTTCATTATCATGTCAATATTCTTTTTTAAATCCTCTTTTTTCATAAGATTTAAATCAATATTTAAATGCATTCCTGAAGCACATGTAGAGATTACTGATAAAGGCTGTCTCCATTGATGGGCAATATTACCAATCATTTCTCCTAAAGCTGCCATTTTACTTTGCTCAATTAGTTCAAGTTGTTGTTTTTCTATTCTCTCTTTTAATTGAATCTCTTTTTGTAAAGCTTGATATAAGTCTTCATTTACTGCTTGTAGTTGTTTGTTTTTTATAATTACTTCTATATATAATTTTAGTTTATTAATAAATTGATGATTATCTATTGGTTTTGTAAGGTAATCTATTGCTCCAATTTCAAAACCTTTTTGTTTAAACTCTTCTTCTTTAAATGCAGCTGTTAAAAATATAATAGGAATGTTTTGTGTCTTTGGATTTGATTTTAAATACTTCGCTGTATCAAAACCATCAAGTCCTGGCATTTGTATATCTAAAATTATAATATCTACATTTGTTTTATATGTAATTTTTAATGCATCTTCTCCACTTGGAGCTAATAATAAATTGATATTCTCTAAATACTCATCTATTAAGTATTGTAAAGATACTCTATTGGCTTCTACGTCATCAACTACTAATACTGTTATATCTTCTTTCATATTTTCCTCTTATATATTTTATTCTTTTCATCAATTGTTATATAGTTTTTATTGCTGTTTAAAGATTCACTCTCTCCTAAAACTAAAAAGCCGTAAGAGTCAAGTGAGTCTTTAAATAAATCAAAAATTCTGTTTTTAAGTTCTGTATCAAAATAAATCAATACATTTCTACAAAAAATTAACTGAAACTCATTTAGTTTTGAGTCTAAAGCAAGGTTATGTTTAAAAAATAGAATCTTATCTTTTATACTTTCATCTATTTCTACAAAGTCATTGTGATTAGTAAAATACTTACTAAAGCTTTGATTCCCACCTGCTTGATAATAGTGTTTTAAAAACCTATTATAACTCTCCTTTGAATAGAGTCCATTTTTTGCATTTTCTAAAATAACATCATTTAAATCAGTTGCATAAATCAAACTTCTATCTAATAATCCTAACTCTTTTAAGAAAATTGCTATAGAGTAGGGTTCTTCACCACTACTACAACCTGCACACCAAATTTTAATATCTAAATAACTGTCTAGTTTTGGAAGAATATCTTCTTTTAATATTTTGAAAACATTTGGATTTCTATAAAAAGTTGTGATATTAACAGAGATATTTAAAAATAAATCTTTGAACACACTTTTATTATTTAAAACTATCTTTTCAAACTCTTTAAAGTTTTTAGGCTTTAAATTTGAATAGAAAAGATGTATTCTTCTTTTTATATGATTTTCATTGTATCCCCTATAATCATATCCGTACTTATCATAGACTTTTTCTAAAAAGGCTTTAATATCATTTATATCAAAAAAGTTATCATCTATATTGAAATTGATATAGTTTATTATCTGCTCTAAAGTTAACACTTCATCATAAAGTTTAGTTGCTATGGCATTTTCTAACATTGCTTTAGCTTCACACTCTTTTGGGTCTTCAATTAAAACAGTTGAGCCATTTTTATTTAAACACTCTAAACTATCACTACCATCTGCACCATAGCCACAAACTAAAATAGCAAGTAAGGTACTTTTATATTCATTTGATAACGACTCAAAACTAGTACTTATCGAAGGCCTAGAAAAGTTTCTTTTATCTTCATCCGTTAAAAATATAAAATTCCCTGCAACTATCATATGTTTACCAGCAGGAGCACAATAAATAGTATTTGGTTCAACTCTCATATCAGACTTTGCTTCTACTACATTATAGTTGTTTGTAAACTTTTGCAGAATAGAGCTTAAATGCGTCTGTTTATCTGGTTTTTGGTGCATTATTATAAATATAGAAATTTGTGATTTAGGTAAAGCTTTCAAAATCTCTATAAATTTTGATAAGCTTCCTGCACTTCCACCAATTGCTATATATTGTAAATTTAATGCTTTAGGTTTTTCATTGTATATATCTTTATATTTTAGTGTAAAACCAAGGTTCATTAAATACGTTTTTAGTGTTGTTTCATTTGTAAATATATCAACTTTCTTCTCATGTTTTTTAAGAGCTATAATAAGCTCTTTTGGAATCATTTGTATATTCAAAAGGCTTAATTCTATTTTTTCAACATTACTATTTAAATAAGATAATAGAGTTTCAACATCACCTTTTTGTATCTTCTGAACAATGATTTTTAAAATATTATCTTGTTCGTGTGCTACTATATTCATTTATGTTTTTTAGTACTCCAAACCTTAATTAAATTTCCTAATATATTTAAATCAATTGGTTTTGACATATAATCATCAGCTCCAAGACTAATACATTTTTCTCTATCTTCTTTCATTGCTTTTGCTGTAACAGCAATAATTGGAATATGCTTTAAGCTATCATCTTCTCTAATTTTTTCCATAGCTTCATAACCATCCATTACAGGCATCATAATATCCATTAAGATTAAGTCAATACTATTATTGTCTTTTAAGAAGTCTAATGCTTCTTGACCATTAAATGCTGTGAATGTATTTGCTTCAAACTCTTTTAACGCAGCATCTAAAACAAAGATATTTTTAATATCATCATCAACAATTAAAATATTTGTATCTTTTAGATTAATAGCATCAAAGATTTCGTTATTTGACTCAGCTGGTTCATCTTCTCTATGTAAGAATAGATTTATTTCATTTAAAATTCTTTCATTTGAGTTTGCTGTTTTGATAATAATACTATTACTATATTCTTGTAGTTTTAGTTTATCTTGATTGCTAATATCTTTACCTGTATATATAATAATTGGTAGGTTAGGGTGTGCATTTTTAATATATTCACAAACTTCATAACCACTACCATCCATTAATCCTAAATCAACAACAACAGTATCATAAAGTTCTTTTTTTACTTCGTCAATTGCTTCTGAAGCAGTTCTAACACCTTTTATATTTACACCTTCTCCAATTAGTTCAATTAGAGCTTCTCTTTGAACTTTATCATCTTCAACTATAAGTAAGTCTTTAATCTTTTTTTCTTGGAAAGAATCAATTGATGAGATAACACTATTAATATCTCCATCATAAACAGGCTTTTGTAAATATCCTATTGCTCCCAGTTCTAAAGTCTCTTTATTTTTATCTTTAGAAGAGATGATATGAACAGGAATATTTTTAGTATCAGGTTGAGATTTTAACTGTTTTAAAACTTCAATTCCATCCATATCAGGTAGAGTTAAATCAAGTAAAACTCCTTTAATATTATAGTTTTTAACTAACTCTAATCCTGTTGTACCATCATATGCTACTAAAACAAAATTATTCTCTTTTTTTACTTCTTCATAAACAATATTTGCAAAGGCTTCATCATCATCGATTACTAGATAAGCTTCATCTTTACTAGTCATGATTTTTCTATCATCATTTGCTTCTTTTGATGTAGATTGTGCTTTTTTATAAATATCGTTACTTTCAAGTTTAAAGCTTCCTGTATCTTCAAATGTAGATTTAACACTTGTATTAGATTCTAAATTAGGTAAATCAATACTAAAGATACTTCCTTTCCCTTCTTTTGATTCTAAACTAATATATCCACCTAAAAGTTTTGCTAATTCTCTTGAAATAGACAGTCCAAGACCTGTACCACCGTATTGTCTACTAGTTCCACCATCAGCTTGTGTAAAGGCTTTAAATATATCTTCTTGTTTATTTGAAGGAATACCAATACCAGTATCAATTACACTAATTTTAAACTCTTGAGCTAAATCACTTGAAGGCTCAATTTTTACTGTAATAGAACCTTCTTTTGTAAATTTGAAGGCATTTGAAATTAAGTTTCTTAGTATTTGTAAGATTCTATCTTTATCATTATGAATAGTATTTTTATATTCATCAATGATATTAAATTCAAGGTTTTTATCATTTGCAGTGAAATCAAATGTATCTTTTAGATGAGTTAATAAATCGCTACTAGTAAAGTTGTCAACAATAACTTCCATTTTCCCTGATTCAACTTTTGATAAATCTAAAATATCATTAATAAGTCTTAAAAGTTCATTTCCTGAATCAAAAATAGTTTTTGCTTTTTTGATATCATCATTATTTAAAGACTTCTTACTATTTTTTTGTAGTAAAGAAGAAAGTAAAATAATAGAATTTAATGGAGTTCTTAACTCATGACTCATATTTGCTAAGAATTCTGATTTGTATTTTCCAGATTTTGCTAATTCATCAGCTTTTTTCTCAATCTCTTTTTTTGTTTCTTCTAATTGTTGATTTTGAAGTTTTAAGTTTTGCTCAGAGATTTTTAACTGTTGTTGTTGCTCTTCCATATTAGCATTTGCTTCTTCTAATTGCTGTTGTTGCTCTTCCATATTAGCATTTGCTTCTTCTAATTGAACTTGTTGTTCTTCCATTTGAGCATTTGCTTCTTGAAGCTCTAATTGTTGTTTTTCTAATCTATCATTTGCAATTCTTGTGTTTTCTAAAAGTTTTTGAACTTTATTTGCTTGAACAGCTGTTGATAAAGAAATACATATAGCTTTAGTAATATTTTCTAAGAACTCTAATGTTTGCTTGTTAAACTCATTAAATGAACCAAGTTCAATTACACCAAATAGTTCATCATTGTATACTAATGGGAAAGTGTAAGTATTGTATGAAGATTGAGTTACTGTTCCTGTTGTGATTAAATTTTGATCTTTTTTTATGTTTTTTAATAAAATAGGTTCTTTTTGAAATGCTACTTGTCCTACAACACCTTCTTTTAGATTAAATGAAGTTGAAAGTTCATCTCTTATTACATGGGCAAAACTTGCATATTGCTCTAATTTTTTATTGTCTTCTTCATAAAAATAGAATACACCTACACCTGCATTTATATATGTACTAATAAATTTAATTGATTCATGACTTACATCACCTACTGATTTTAAGTTAATTAGAATTTGATTTAATTGTGTAACTCCGTCTTTAACCCAAGTTTCAATATCACTTTTCTCAATATTTTGTCTTGTTCTGTCTATACCTTTATTTACAGCGTTACTCATGATTCCAATCTCATCATTTGAGTTAGCTTCTAAAAGTTTAACTTCAGTTGTTTCTCTATTTAAGAATTTGAAGAAGTTTAATAAACCTTCTTGGAAATTACTAAGAGAGTTGATAATATATTTTTGAATTACAAAATATAGTAAAACCATAATCACTAAGAAAGAGATTAATGTAATTACAATCATAGTATCTCTAAGTTCATTAGGCTTTTTAAGTACATCTTCTAAGTTAATCTCAGCAACAACTGCCCATCTTAACTCTTCATCAATATCAAAATATGTATAAGAAGATAATACTTCATTTCCTAAATAACCTTTAATTACTTTAGTTCCACTATTTCCTCTAAATGCTTCTTTTACAGCTGTTGTTTTTACAAAACCTGTATGAGTGTATTTCAAAGAGTTTTCTAAAGAGTGTGTATTTGGAGATAAGAAACTATCACTTCTCATTAAATAATCACTACCTACTAAATAGTCCTCATGAGAGTTTAAATATCCACTTCTGTATTTCATAATATCTTGAATATTTTGATTGTCAAGTTTAAATACTAAAACAGATTTGAACTCTTTATTTATATAAATAGGAGCAGCAATAAACATACTTGGCTCACCATTTCTTGGTTCATAAGCACTCATATCATAAAAAACAACTCTTTTATATTTTTTTACTTTTTCCCAAACTTTTGCTAAACCACTATTTCTAAACTCACCATTACTTAAGTTTGTTCCATAATCATTTTTCTTTCCATATGTATAGATTACATGACCTAAATCAGCTGAAATGATATAAACATCATCAAATGGGTATGTATCAGTATAACTTTTGTAAAAAGCATCCCATTTAGGTAGCATGGCTTTTACTTTTTTGTTATTTATTGGAAACTTTGCATAAGGGTCAACACCTAACTCTTCATGAACAGCTAAAAAATCCTTAGTTATGTCTTTTGTATAACTTGTTTGAGTTAAAAGATAAATTTGTTTTTTGTATAGTTTAAAAATATCCTCAAGCTGTTTAATTTTTGAATCTCTTGCTGCTGTTAGTTGTGAGTAGTTTGATTCAATTAAAGTCTCTTTCATTTGTTTTATAGAGACAATACCTAAAGTTGAAGCCAAAATTAGAAGTGATAAACTAATAAGTATTATTAGTTTAAGTTTGATAGAAATATTCTGCATTAATGTAACTCTTTATAATGTTATTATTATAATTATAACTAAAGTTAAATAATAAACATTTGATGATAATCAAGAGTTTAGAAATATTACTTCTTCTATTATTTATGCATATTTATTGTAGTTTTATTGGTATAAATTATACATCAGCTTTAATTGGATATAATCGCCTCATATTACAGATTTGGAGTTATTTTTTTATGGTACAAGTAGTAAATTTAAAAAAAGCATTCGGTCCAAGAGTGCTATTTCAAGATATTAATCTTAAACTAGATACGGGGAAAAGATATGGTCTTATTGGTGCAAATGGTGCTGGTAAAACTACATTCCTTAAAATTTTATCAGGTATTGAAGATGCAACTGAAGGTGAAGTGCAAGTTCAAAATGGTAAAAAAGTTGGAACATTAGAGCAAAACCAATTTAAATATGAGCAAAATACACTTTTTGATACAGTATTATTAGGAAATAAAAGACTATATGATGCAATCAAAGAGAAAGAAGAACTTTATATGAGTCCTGAGTTTACTGATGAAGTAAACAACAGATTAGCAGAGTTAGAAATTGTTTGTGTTGAAGAAGATCCAACTTATGAGTATGATGTAAAGATTACAAAAATTTTAGAAGATTTAGGTTTCCCTTCATCTACTCACAATGATTTAATGTCTACATTAACAGGTGGAGATAAATTCAAAGTTTTATTAGCACAAGTTTTATATCCAAAACCAGATGTATTATTCCTAGATGAGCCTACGAATAACCTTGATATTGAAACTATTGGTTGGTTAGAAAATCAATTACAACACCATGATGGTACAATGGTAGTTATTTCTCACGATAGACACTTCTTAAATGCAGTATGTACGCATATTTTAGATGTTGACTTTAAAAAGATTAGAGAATTTACTGGAAATTACGATGATTGGTATATAGCTTCGACAGTTTTAGCAAAACAAGCTCAAGCTGATATGAGTAAAAAACAAAAAGAGAAAGAAGAGTTAGAAAAATTCATCGCTAGATTCTCTGCAAATGCTTCTAAAGCAAAACAAGCAACTTCAAGACAAAAGCAACTTGATAAACTTGATATGGGTGCTATTGAGATTTCTTCAAGAAGAGACCCATCAATTATCTTTAAACAAAAAAGAGAAGTTGGTAAAGAGCTTTTAAGTGTAAATAACATTTCTAAGTCATATGATGGTGAAACTGTTTTAAATGATATTTCATTTACAGTAGAAAAAGGTGATAAAATCGCACTAATTGGACCAAATGGTATTGGTAAAACTACTTTATGTGAGATTATTGTTCAAAATCTTGAAGCTGATGCTGGTGATATTCACTGGGGAGCTACTATTCAAAATGGATATTTCCCTCAAAATGCAACAGATTTAATTTCAGGTGATATTACACTTTATGATTGGTTAAGATCATTTGATAGAGATGCAGATATTAATGAAATCAGAAACTGTTTAGGTAGAATGTTATTTAACGGTCAAGAGCAAGAGAAAAAAGTTGAGTCTTGTTCAGGGGGAGAAAAACATAGAATGTGGTTATCTAAAATTATGTTAGAACAACCAAACTTTATGGTTTTAGATGAGCCAACAAACCACTTAGACTTAGAAGCAATTATTGCACTTGGAGAGGGATTATTAGCATATCCTGGTTCTGTAATTTGTGTTTCTCACGATAGGGAATTATTAGATGCATTTGCAAATAGAATTATTGAAATCCAAGAAGATGGATCAATTTTAGATTTCAAAGGTTCTTATGAAGAATTTATCGAATCAAAAGAGGCTAAATAGTCTTTTTTGATTTAACATATCATTTACTATTTTAATATCATAAAAAAAAGGGGATAGATGAAAATCTATCCCCTTTTTTTATAAAAGAAAAATCAAGACTATTTTGCGTGTCTTGATTCCATTCTAATTTCTCTTCTTTTAATAGCGTCGTTGTATCTTCTTTTATCATCTTCAGTAACAAGCTCTAATTTTGGAACTGGTGTTGGTTTACCATTTTCATCTACTGAAATCATTGTAAAGTAACATACGTTTGTATTTTTGATAGTATGATCTTTAATATCTTCAGAAATAACTTTAATACCAATTTCCATTGATGTTCTACCAGTGTAGTTTACTGATGCATGGAAAGTAACAAGAGAACCTATTTTAATTGGATTTTTAAATAATACCATATCAACTGATAATGTTACTGCATACATTCCTGTATATCTTGCAGCACAAGCATATGCAACGTGATCTAGCATTTTTAAAATTTCACCACCATGTACATTTTTTCCAGAAAAGTTAGCTTTATCTGGAGTCATTAGCATAGTCATTGTTAATGATTTTTCTCTTTTTACTTCTTCGCTCATTTCGTAACCTCTATTATTAATTATTGTTAAATTTTGATTTATTATAAAATAAAAGCGTAGTATAAACATAGCAATTTTAATAATTATGTATATAGTTTTGAAAACTATATAAAAAAGTAACATTTTTAGAACGAAACT
The DNA here is from genome assembly GCF_049472135.1 of Arcobacter pernae. Classification (NCBI taxonomy): domain Bacteria; kingdom Pseudomonadati; phylum Campylobacterota; class Epsilonproteobacteria; order Campylobacterales; family Arcobacteraceae; genus Arcobacter; species Arcobacter pernae. The sequence continues at coordinate 74,836 of NZ_JBMOVV010000004.1, read as the reverse complement.
TTATTTTTTCTTATAAAATCCAAAAAAATGTGTATATAAAAGTAACATATTACTTTTATTAAAATATAAGTTTTTTTAGGAAAAATGATATTAATTTAATACTATTGGATGTTATAATAATTCTACAAAAGGATTGAAAATGTCATTTAAATATAGGTTCATTGTATCATTTGTACTATTAGAAATATTTTTTATTATATTAATTGTATCAATGAATTTTATTGCAATTAATAACTCATCAAATAAATTAACTAATCAAAATATTCAATCTAATATTACTTTTTTAGATGAACTTATGAAAATACCTTTAAGTATTTATGATGTAGGTACTATTGATAATTTAATACTTAAAGCAACAAGTTTAAGTTATATAGATTCTATTGTTATTTTAGATTTACAAAATAAAATAATTTCTAAAGATTATAATTTTCATCATTTATCATTAGAGGAGTTAATAAAAAAAGAAGATTCTTTTAAATTAGAAATTGATAACGAATACTATGATATTAAAGTTGAACCAATAAAAGAGGGTGAATTAAAACTAGGAACAATGTATATTGTATTTGATACAAGTGAGAGTAAGCAGTTTATTTCAAATAATAAGAATAATACTATCACAATTATTTTAGTTGAGATATTATTTTCAACACTTTTATCTTTCATAATTGGTTCAAAGATTACTAAAAGGTTAACTACTTTATCTGATGTAGCAGAACAAATTGGTCAAAATAAAAAACCAGAAATCCCTTATAAAGATGCAAAAAATGAGATGGGTACACTAGCTAGGTCACTTAGTAAAATGCAAGAGGATTTAACTTTAAGAAGTAATAAACTAAAAGATTTAGCAAAAAAACTAAATAGACAGAAAAATGAATTAATAGAAGCCCATAAAGCAAAAGATGCCTTTTTAGCGAATATGAGTCATGAGTTAAAAACACCTCTAAATTCAATTAATGTAATTTCAGCCGTGATGATGAAAAATAAGCAAAATAGACTTGATGAAGAGTATCAAAAAAATATGACAGTTATTAATAGATGTGGAAAAGATTTACTATATTTAATCAACGATATTTTAGATATTTCTAAACTTGAAGCAAATGAAATCACACTTGATTATCAAGCTATTAATTTATGTGAATTTATTGATGAAATAGATGATATGTTTAGACCTCAAGCAAAACAAAAGAATTTAACTTTTGAAGTATCTTGTGATGAATCAATTGGTATTGTAAATATTGATAAAAATAGAGTGAATCAAATCATAAAAAATCTACTTAGTAATGCTTTAAAGTTTACAAGAGAAGGAAAAATACAATTAATTGTTAGAAGCAAAGATGATTTACATATGGAGATTATCGTAAAAGATGATGGTATAGGAATTGAAAGTAGTAAGTTGGAGCACATATTTGACAGATTCAAGCAAGCTGACTCTTCAACAACTAGAAAATATGGTGGAACTGGGCTTGGATTAGCAATAAGCAAAGAGTTATGTAATTTAATGGGTGGAGATATATATGTACAAAGTGTTTTTAATGAAGGTACAGTTTTTACAGCAACTATAAAAAAGAATTCTGTTTCAAAAGCTACAATACCAGAAAAAAGTGAAACATCAGAGAGTTTTGTTTTTGAAAATAAAGAAATATTAAAACCTTCAAATAAAAATATTTATTTGTTAAATAATGACCCAGTTGCCTTTTTAAGTATAGTTACTAAATTAGCAAAAGATTTTACAGTAAAACAAGCTACAAATTTCAGAAGTTTTGCTTCATTGATTGAAGAAGCTAATAAAAATGACTTATTAATAATAGATTTAGATGAAAATATTATTGATAGTACAAAAGAACTAGATTTAAGGAATGCTATTTTGATTTATGAGGATGAAAATTTGATTATAGACATAAAAGATAGGACAAAAATGATATTTAAAAAAAATGAAATAAAAGATCAACTTTTAACTTATATAAAGGAAAAACTATGAAAAAGTTCACTATTTTAATTATTGATGATATTGAAGATAATATTTATACTTTAAAGTTTTTATTAAACAGTAATTTTGAGAATTTAGAGATTTTAGAAGCAACAAGTGCAAAAGATGCAATTTTTAAGATTATGCAAAATAGTGTTGATTTAATTTTAAGTGATATACAAATGCCTGAAATTGATGGGTTTGAATTAGTTGAGTATTTACAGGCTGTTTCAGCTACAAAAGATATTCCTGTTGTATTAATCACTGGAATTTATCATGATGATAAATATAAGAAAAAAGCTTACAGTATTTCACCAGAGGTTGTTGATTTTATTAGTAAACCAATTGATGATGAGATACTTTGTCAAAAATTAAGAGTTTATATTAAAATTTTTGAAGAAAAACGAGCTACAAAAGAGAACTTAAAAGAAAGAGATAACCTAATTTTAGAACATGATAAAGTTAATGGAATGTTAGATAATCTTGATAATATAAATGATGATTTGCATGAAGTAATCAAAAAAAGTGAAGAGTATAAAAAAATAGTTGAGGAAGAAGAGTTATTAATTGATTTAGAAAATATAATTGATAATAATAAATAAATACAAGAGATTAAATCATCTCTTGCATTTGCTCTTCTGTAAGTGTTGTAACTTTTAAATCAACAGCTTTATCGTATTTGCTTCCAGCATCTTCTCCATAGATTAAATAATCAGTTTTTTTAGATACTGATGAGCTAACTTTTGCTCCTAAAGCTTCTAGTTCTTTTTTGATAATACCTCTTGAACGACTCATTGTTCCAGTTAGTACTACTGTTTTACCTTTGAAGTTGTTTTCTTCAATTTCAACTTTTTCTTCTACTTTTGGTTTGATAATATCAAGAAGTTTTAATACTAACTCTTTATTTACATGCATAAACTCTACAAAAGATTTTGCCATTTGCTCACCAATACCATCTAAGGCAATAAGTGAATCAATATCAATATTTACTACATTTAAACCAAATTCTAAACAAATCTGTTTTGAAGCAACTTCTCCAATATGCTCAATTCCTAAGGCATTTATAACTCTATGAAGTTCAACACCTTTTGTATTAGCAATTGCATTTAGAAGATTATTGATTTTTTTCTCTTTAAAGCCTTCTAAATCAGCAAGATTTTCATACTCTAAAGAGTATAAATCTAAAATATCATAAATTTTTTTCTCTCTTACAAGCTGTTCAACTATTTTGATTCCTAGACCATCGATATTCATACAGTTTTTGCTAGCAAAGTAAATAATAGAGTTTGTAACAATACTTGGACAATCTAAGTTTTGACACTTAATTAAAGTACCTTCATCTAAAAGTTCACTATCACATTTAGGACAGTTTGTAGGTCTTTGTATCTCTTCTTGACTCCCATCTCTTCTATCATGGAATACTTTTGTAATTTTTGGGATAATATCTCCACTTTTGATGATAATCACTTCATCATTTATTCTTAAGTCAAGTCTCTGGATTTCATCATAGTTATGTAAACTTGCTCTTTCAACTGTACTTCCATCAATATGAGTAGGTTCAACAACAGCAACAGGTGTAATAACTCCTGTTCTTCCTACTTGTTGAATAATATCTTTAATTTTAGTAGTTTTTTCAACAGCAGGGAATTTATAAGCACAAGACCATCTAGGGAATTTTACTGTATATCCTAATTCTTGTTGTGTTTCTATATCATTTATCTTAACAACCATACCATCTAGCATCATTTCAATACTATCTCTTTGTTTGATTATCTCGTGATAAATCTCTTCTATTCCTTCTACACTTGAAGTTATAGTTTGTAAAGGTGGTTTTACAAAACCAAGAGAGTAGATATAATTCATAAGTTCACTACTTTTAGTAAAATCTAAAGAGTTTTCACCTACACCCCAAACATTAAAAAACAGCTTTCTTTTTGCTGTTATACTTGGGTCTAGTTGTCTTAAACTTCCAGAAGCAGCATTTCTAGGGTTTGCAAAAGGTGGTTCGTCATTTTTAAGTCTTAACTCATTTATTTTTTCAAAATCAGCTTTTTTGATTACAATCTCACCTCTGATTTCTAAAAGAGATTTCTCTTCTATTTGTAGTGGAATAGAGTGAATAGTCTTTACATTATTTGTAACATCTTCACCAATACTACCATCACCTCTTGTAATTGCTTGTTTTAAGAAACCATTTTCATAAATAAGATTTAAACTTGCTCCATCAAACTTTGGTTCACAATAAAACTCTAAATTAGTATTTACTTTTTTTGCTCTATTAATCCAGTCTTCAAGCTCTTTTGTATTAAATACATCTTCTTGCGACCACATTCTACTTAAATGACTTGCTTTTTCAAAGCCATCTAAAACCATTCCTCCAACTCTTTTGTTTGGTGAATTTGGGTGTGACTGACTTGGGTTTTCTTGCTCATAAGCTAAACATAATCTTGCTAATTTATCATACTCTTCATCAGTTGCTATTGGATTATCTTCTACATAGTAGGCATAGGCCCATTTTATTAGTTTTTCAATATTTAAATCATATTCGTTTTTAGTCATTATATCTCTTTGTATCTCGTAAAAAATTTTTCGTATTCTACCAAAAAAAAGATTATTAAAGAAGTAATATAAAATATCTATAAAATAATACTTTTCTGATACTATTTATGATTATTATATTATATAAGGAGTAATGATGAAAAATTTTATAGTTTTAATTATTTTTTTACTTTCTACAAACATTTTTGCTAAAGAAATTGTTACAGTTTATACTTATCATAAAATCCCACCTTATATAGTAAATCAAGATAAGGGAGAGACTTATGAGTTATTAGCAAAGTTAAATAAGCTTTCAGATGATTATGAGTTTAATTTAAAAATAGTTCCTAAAAGTAGATTAGATTATATATTAAAGCCTTGGATTAAGAATAGTTGTGAGAAGTATGTAAAAAGATGTTTTCCAAATTGGATTGTTCTATGGGTGAAACCAACTGATTTTAAAAAAAATGTTAGGGATAATTTCTTTTTTAAGAAAATAGATAATAACAAACAAAATAGAACAAACAAAGCCAATAAAGAGTATAAACAATATATAATAACAAATAAAGAGAATGAAAAATTATTTGATTTAATAAATAGTTTATAAAAAGAGTGATTATGAAAAAAGATACATTTGTTAAAAATTTCAAAAATACCATAGGATTTTTACTTTTCAAAAAAATATTTTTAGCATATTTATTATTTGTTGTAATTTTTACAAGTTTTCAAATATATACAGAGTATAACTTTGCAAAAAATTTAATCAAAAAAGATATGTTAAATACTGAACAATCTTTTAAGACACTTTTATCAAAGACTGTTTGGGTTTTTGATAAGAAAAAAATTGATGAACAAATACAAGCAATTATTGATGCAAAAACAATAAAAGGAATAGTAATATTAACTCCTTTTAATGAAATAATATCAATAAAAGGAAAAGTTTTATCAAAATTTTCAAATATTGATAAGTTTGTTTTCGAAAATACTTCAACTAAAGAGATTGAGTATGATGACAATATGATAACTCATAGTTTTGAGCTTAAAAATTTTGAAAATGGTATAGATGAAGTATTAGGAACAGTTACTCTTTTTGTTTCAGAAAAAGAGATTAGAGAATTAACTCAAGAAGCTATATACTTAATTTTGATAAATGTTATTGTTTCAGCTTTAATATTATGGTTTTTATTTATATATTTTGCGAATAAGTTATTAACTATTCCCTTAAATAAGATGATTGAAGCAACTAATGACTATGATGTCCAAGAATTTCATGAAATTAAAGTAGAAATAGAAAATAGTAAAAATAATGAGTTAAGTAAACTAGCAGAAACATTTAACCAAATGTCTAGAAGAATTAATGAAGCATATATCAATATGAAGCAGCTTACAATGATTCAAGATAAACAAAAACATGACCTAGAAAATGCCAACAAATATAAGACAGATTTTTTAGCGAATATGAGTCATGAATTAAAAACGCCACTAAACTCTATTAATGTAATTTCATCAGTTATGATGAAAAATAAAGATGATAGTCTAAGTGAAAAACAAGTTCAGAACTTAAAGATTATTAATAGTTGTGGGAATGATTTATTATATTTAATAAATGATGTATTGGATATTTCAAAGCTTGAAGCAGGGGAGTTAACTCTTGATTATTCACAAATTAGTATTTGTGAAGTAATGAAAGAAATAAAAGATATGTTTGAACCTCAAGTTATTGAGAAAAATATTAAATTAACTTTTGTTTGTGATAGTACAATTGGTGATATCTATACTGATAAAAATAGGCTAAAACAAATCGTAAAAAACCTTTTAAGTAACGCACTTAAATTCGTAAAAGATGGTGAAATTAAATTTTTAGTAAGAAATAATGTCGATATGGTAGAAATTCTAGTAAAAGATGATGGTATTGGTATTCCTCAAGAAAAATTAGAACATATTTTTGATAGATTTAAACAAGCTGATGGAAGTACTACGAGAAAATATGGTGGTACAGGACTTGGGCTTGCTATTTGTAAAGAACTTTTAAATTTATTAGGTGGAAAAATAAGTGTTAAAAGTAAGGTTGATGTAGGAAGTATATTTAAAGTTGATATTCCTAAAAATAAAGATAAAGTAAGTTACGAAGTCAATGAAGGGCTAAATTACGAGCAAATGGTAAAAGTAAATAAAAAGATACTTCTTCTAAACAATGATCCTGTTTCATTTATGAGCATTGTTGTTGAGTTAAGTAAAAGTTTTGAAGTAAAACAAGTAACTAAAATAGATGAATTTTTAAGATTAAATAATAGCAATGAATTTAATATTTCATTACTTGATATCTCAAAAATAGATGAGAAAACAATCAATGATTCCTTAGGTGGAATAAAAGGAAATCTTACTATTATTCATGATGGTAATGTTCCTTTATCAATAAAAAATATGAGTTTAAATATGATTAAAAAGCCTTTAGAGAAAGATAGCTTTGTAGATTATATAAAAAATATAAAGGTTTAATGATGAATAAGTTTTCAATTTTAATAGTAGATGATGTAAAAGATAATATCTATTCTTTAAAGCTTATTATTGAAGATAATTTTGATGTAGATATTTATAGTGCTTTAAGTGCAACAGAAGCAATGGAACTTCTAATGAAAACTAAAGTAGATTTGATTTTAAGTGATATTCAAATGCCTGATATAGATGGTTTTCAATTTGCACAATATTTAAAGTCAATTGATACAACAAAAGATATTCCTATAATCTTTATTACAGGTATTTATGATAAAGATACTTATCAAAAGAAAGGTTACGAAATAGGGGCAGTTGAGTATATATCAAAACCAATTGATGAGAATCTTTTAACTGCAAAACTAAAAGTTTATATTGATCTTTTTGAAGATAAAAAAAGAGATACAAATGAGCTAAGTAAAAAAGAAGAGATTCTAATCCATCAATCAAAAATGGCCACAATGGGAGAAATGATAGGTGTAATCGCTCATCAGTTAAAACAGCCTTTAAATAACCTCTCTTTATATTGTTCTGATGTTAAGAACTCATATAAATATGGTGAAATAAATGATGAGTTTGTTGAAGATTTTGATAAGAATACAAAAGAGCAAATAGATTTTATGAGTGAAACAATAAATGATTTTATTAACTTTTTTAATCCAAATAAATCTAAAAAAAGCTTCACAATTAAAAATGCAATAAACAAAACTATAAAACTTCTTGATAAGCAGTTAGTAAATAATAATATTGAATTAAAAGTTCATATAGGTGACGAAACTGCTTTTGGAGTTGAAACAGAACTTGAGCAAGTTTTTTTAAATCTTATAACAAATGCAAAAGATGCTTTTATAGAAAGAGGAATTCAAAATAGACAAATAGCTATAACTTCACTTACTAGAGATAAATATAGTGTTGTGATTATTGAAGATAATGCAGGTGGTATAAAAGAAGAGAATTTAGATAAGATTTTTGACCCATATTACACTACGAAAGATTATGGTACAGGAACAGGCTTATATATGGTAAAACTTGTTATAAAAAGTAGTTTTGGGGGAGATTTAAAAATCCAAAATAGTAAATATGGGGCAAAATTTATAATCGTAGTTCCAAAGAAGTAAACTAACTATTAGTTTCTTCTTTTATTCTTCTAATTTGAGCTTCACTCTCTTCCAATTTTTCTTGAAGTACATTTATTTTTTCATCTTTAATAGCTATTTTTTCATTTAAACTTTCTAGCTCTTCTTTTTGCTTTTCAATAATCTTCTCTAATTCTTCACTTTGAACAACATACTTATTAATATCACTACTTTTTGACTCTTTCATCTCTGAAATCAACTCTTTTAGCTTTTCTATTTCATCATTTTTTGTTTTAAGGCTTTTTTGTACCTTTTCATCTAATCCTAATTGTTCATTCTCATAGAATTTAATTTGGCTATTTAAATCTTTGTATTTTTGCTCAAATCTTTTAATTTCATTTTGTAAATAAGCAATTCTTTCTTCATAGGCTTTTATATTGTTTGATGTTTGTGCTACTTGTAGATTTTTCTCTTTTATATTATTTATAAGTTTTTTATGAAACTCTCTTTTTTGATTAACTTCATCAGTAGAGATAAAACCTATAGAAACATACTCTTCTTCAACATTTGAAATTTTAAAGATAGTGCATTTTATATAGATCACTTCATTGCTTTTATTTTCAAATTTCAAATCTTTTTTCCAGCTTTTATCTGCTTTTACAGTTTTCCATAAATCCAATAAGATGTTTTTATCAATATTCTTACTAATTACTGTATGAAAGTTTCTATTTACAAGCTCTTCTTTTTCAAAAGATAGGGTATCGCAAAATAGTTTATTTGCATAAACTATATTTCCTTTACCATCCATTCTAAATATTGTAGCAACACTATCTATAATCTTTAAATACTCTTTTAAAAGTATGTTTTTCTCTTCTATAAGCTTTTGGTAGTATTTTTTTTCACAAACTTTTTCGATTTTTACAATAATATCATCAATATTGATTGGTTTTAAAGCATAATAAGAAGTATCTAAAGCAATGGCTTTAAGTAAGTATTCTGTTTCAGACCTAGCTGTTGTGAATATTATCGGGATTGAATCATTCTCTTTTCTTATTTCTTCTAACATTTCAATACCATTTAATTGTGGCATATTAATATCACTTAAAATTAAATCTATTTTTGATTCATCAGCTTTATCTTTTTTGTATTTTTCTAGACCTTCAAGTCCATTTTTAGCTACAATTACTTCTTTGAAAAGTCTCTTTAGAACCTTTTCTAGCTGGGCTCTAGCAATATCTTCATCTTCAACATAAAGTATAGTTAAGTTTTTAAGAAATTCTTTATTAAACATGATTAAACCTTTGTATAATAGTATTATAAATTTAATAAAAAATATATAATTAAACTCTTTTTTATTTTTAATTTAAAAGCTAAAATAATTTATCAAAACTTTATATTAAAAGCGATATTATGTTTTATAATATTTAAATAACGATAAAGTTGTTTTTTGGAGTCTGTTATGTCAGTCATAGATAATCTTCATTTTTATAAGCAGTTATTTGATAAATTGCAAGTAAGTGTTGTCGTAATAGACACCTCTACAGGACATATCACTGAAATCAATCAAAAAACAGCACAACTTTTAAGCATGCCATCAAATGAAGTTAAAGGCTTACACTTTACTCAAATTCATCCAGATGGTAAAAGTATGTTCTTAGATGAATTAATAAATGAAACTATTCAAAAGCTTATAAACAACGAAGTAGTTGAGGATTTTGAATATTTCTTACAAGATTCAAAAAAGAAAATCATACCTATTGAAATCTCTTTTAGTTTAATAAATGTAGAAAATAAAAACTATTTAGTTTTAATGATAAAAGATTTAAGACTAAGAAAACAAAGAGAAAACTTAATCAACTACTATAATAAGGCACTTGAAAAGTCATCTAGTTTTTTAGCATTAGTTGATAAAAACTATAAGTATCTATCAGTAAATGACTACTATTCAAAAGTTTTTGGTATAAAAAAAGAGAAGTTTATTGGTAAATCAATGTCTTATATTTTTGGTAAAAAATATTTCAATAATATTATTAAAGATAAGTTTGATAGGGCTTTAAAGGGTGAATCAATTGAATTTGATACAACTGTTGATATAAATGATAAGACACATTATCTACAAGTATATTATGAGCCATATTATAATAGTGAAAATCAAATTGACAGTGTTGTTGTTCATGTATATGATATGACAAAGTTTAAAGAGTATGAAGATGATAATCTAAAGAAAGAAAAACTTTTAATTCAACAATCAAAAATGGCAGCTATGGGTGAAATGCTTGAAAATATAGCTCACCAATGGAGGCAGCCTTTATCTGTTATTTCTACTTGTACAAGTGGTATTATGCTTCAAAAAGAGTTTGATACTTTAACTGATGAGATTTTAAATGAATCTCTTACAAATATAATGAATACTACTAATTATCTTTCAACAACTATTGATGATTTTAAGAACTTCTTTGAAAGAGACAAACAAAAAATTGTTTTTAATGTTTCTTCTATTATTAGTAAAACAATTGATTTAATCGAGATGAGCTTAACAAGCAATGATATTGAATTAATTAGAGATTTGGATGAAACAATAGATATTGAGAATTATAAAAATGAATTAATGCAAGTTTTATTAAATATCGTTAACAATGCAAAAGATGCATTATTAACAAATAAAAAAGGCTTAGAGCATAGAAAAATTATCAAAATCTCTTTATACAAAGAAAATGATAAAACAATAATTGAAATATTAGATAATGCAAATGGTGTTCCAAAAGAGATTCAAGAAAAGATTTTTGAACCTTATTTTACAACTAAACACCAATCGCAAGGTACGGGAATAGGGTTGTTTATGACAAGAGAGATTGTTACTAAACATATGGAAGGTGAAATTAAAGTTAAAAATATTAAATTTACCTTTGAAAATGAAGAACACTTTGGGGCATTATTTAAAATTGTGATATAAATGTTATAATTTGTTTTTAAATGGGAGAGAATAAATGACTTATCTTGATATATGTGTACTTGGCTGGAACTTAAATGTTTTAATGTTCTTAATTAACTTTTTTTTAGCAATAAGAGTTATATTCTCACAAGATAGAGATAGATTACAAGAAGAAAGTATTGTATTGAAAGATTTGAAAGAACAAATGGATAGATATTATCCTTATAGAACTCAAACAACTATTATCACTTATTTAGTTCCTTTTACAGCATTTTTTAGAATGTCTGTTAGGTTTTTAGAAATGTTTTTTTTCTTTCAAAAAAATAGAGGCTCTAAAATGTTTGATTATATGGTATATAAATACACAACTGAAATTAATAGAGCTAAGAACAACCAATAAATTCATATAAGAGGGATTTTCAGATTTAATAAATGAAAACCCCTTTATTACTTATCCTAAATAATTAACATACATACTAATAGTAATTAAACTTAACAATACCCCAAGAACTAGTGAATTAATAGCGATTTTTTCGTCTAATCCACCTTTTATAGCCAATACAGTTGCCATAGTCATAGGAGGCATAGCTACTTCTATTATAGTTACTTTTACCCAAGTTTCATTTATTCCATAAAATAAATAGAATCCAAACAGAACAATAACAGGTACAATTACCATTTTTATAAACATAGCCATTGATACAATATGAAATTTCACAAACAAGTTTTTAAGTTCTAGCTTCATTCCTATTGCTACCATAGCAAGAGGAACAAGTGTTGCTCCTAAAGATTCAGCAGTTAAAAGTAAAAAACTAGGTACTTCAAAGTTCTTTGCAAATATTGTAATAAAAAACATAATACTTGGAGGAAACAGTAAAAGACTTTTTGATATTGATTTAATATCATTTTTCTTATTAGTTCCCCAATTAATAATAAACATACCAACAGTTACTAGCAGTAAGAAAGAACCGAATATATCATAGATTATTCCATATACGATATAGTCTTGACCATAAAAAGCATCTATATACGATAAACCTATAAATGATGTATTCCCAAATGTCGCCATAATCATAAATGTAGCAAGACTTAACCTATCTAATTTCATTAGTTTACCTATAAAGTAAGCTAGCACTAAATTAAATAAAATGAAGCATATAAACATAAATATTAAGCCAAATATTGTTCCATTGAGTTCTAATGGATATATTTTAGAAAAAACTATTCCTGGTAATGAAAAATATATTATAAACTCAATTAATTGCTTTGAATTGTCATGAAATATAACTTTGTACAAATATCCAAATAACAGATATATTGCTATTGGTAAAACTGGATCTAACATTGAAACCTTTCTTTTTCAAAAAGTAAACAATCACTGATTACTCTTTGTTTTGTGCATTTAAAAAAAACTTTTATCTCTTTTAATAGATTTTTCTTCTCTTCTTTAGTCAAATTAGAAAATAGTATTTTTATTGACCCAGACTCTAAAGAAATAATATTAAAGCCTCTTTTTGTAAAGTACTCTTTTGCTAACTTTGAAAAAGGATGATAAATTTCTATTCCATTAAAAATTGATTTTTCTGATAAAAATTTTGAATCTGTGAAACTCTTTTCTTCAGAAGCTTTTTTTATCATCATAATCTCCTGTTTTTCTTTTTAGTATAGAGTATTTAAAGAATTTATGCTTTATCTTTGATTTTATTTTTATTATCTTATATTGCTACTATTATTATCTTATGATATAATAAAACCATGAAAAGAGATACAAAATATATAAGAACTCAAATTGTAAATAAAACTCTAAATTACATATATAAGCATATTGGAACAGATATTTCACTAGATGAATTAGCAAGATTAAATAGTGTTAGTAAATATCATTTTCACAGAATATTCAAAGAAGAAACCGGTGAAAATATTTTTGAAAAGATAACATCAATTAGACTTCAAAAAGCAGCAAATCTTCTTATTACTGATAACTACTCTACTATTACACAGATTGCAAGTTCTTGCGGTTATTCTTCTCATCCCTCATTTATAAAGGCCTTTAAAAAGCGATTTACATACACTCCAAGTCAATGGAGAAAAGGAGCTTTTAGAAGCTTTACAAAAAATAGGTTTGATATAGATGATGAATCAATAAAAGAGCTAGAAGGCTTAGAACCAACAATAAAAGTATGCCCCCAAAGAACTTGTGCATATCTTAGACTTAAGGGTTACACAGAAGATAATCTTATCAAAATATGGGAAAGACTACTTGCATTTGAATATCAAAGTGGCTTAAAAAATAGTACAAATATAGGAATTTATCATGATAGTACTATTATGATTCCCTATGAAGAGTGTAATTATATTGCTGCACTTGAAGTTGATGATGATTTTGAACCAAATAATTCAATAAGTAAACTAAAAATCTATGAGTCTTTATGTGCCGTTTTTAGGCATACTGGTAAATATGGAGATATTGAAAGACTTATGATTTATATTTATCAATATTGGCTACCAAATAGTGGATATGAAGTAGTAACATTACCTGCTTATGCAGTATTTACTCAAAATCACTATTTAGAAGAAAATGATACATTTATTTTAGACTTTCATGTTCCAATTAGAGTTATTTAATTTTACTTTAATTTTTGATATAATAATCATCAGTTTAAAAAAATACAATGATAAGAGTAAATTTTGGAAACTTTTATAAAACACAACAATACCGATTTTAACGATGCATTACTAAAAGAAGTAGAAGGTTTAAAACTACTAGATAAAGTTTTAAAAAAGCAAAATAATAAATTTATAAATATTCCAAAAATTATAAATTATGATGAAAATCATATAGAACTTCAAAAAATAGAAAATCTTATTTCAAATGATGAATTATCAATAAATCTTGCTTGTGGTTTGGCTTTGCTTCATAAAAATGAAAATGAACAGTTTGGATTTGATACTGATAACTATATAGGCTTAAATAAGCAAATAAATTCATATAGTAATAACTGGGGTGAATTTTTCTTTGAATATAGACTTATGTATCAAATAAATCTTATAAAAGACAATGATATTAAGTCTGTCTTTCTAAATAGACTTGAAAAACATAAAGATAAACTTTTAATGCTTTTAAATACATGTAAAAAAGCTAGTTTAGTTCATGGTGACTTGTGGAGTGGTAATGTTTTATATTCTAAAGATAGTGTTTATTTAATTGACCCTGCTGTATATTATGCTGATAGAGAAGTTGATATAGCAATGACTAGAATATTTGGGGGCTTTGATGATAAATTTTATGAGTATTATAATAAAACTTACCCTTTATCAAAAGAGTATTTAAAAAAAGAGCCTATTTATAATCTTTATCACTATTTGAACCATTATAATCTTTTTGGCTCTTCTTATTTATCTTCGTGTGAAAATATTATTAGTTTTATAGAAAATCTTGATGAGTAATTTAAAAGAACAATTCGAAGGTTTTTATAATACGCCTATTTTATTTAAGTGTTTAAATAAAATCAATCAATTTGAGTTTGATTTTTTAGACTATAAAAAAGATGATTATGCAAACTTTGAGATAGTACAAAAACTTCCTTTAGGAAAAAGAGTAGAGTATTTTTTTGAAGAGTATATAAAACTATCAAGTCGTTATAACCTAATACACAAGAATATCCAAGTAATTCATAATAAAAATACCTTAGGAGAAATAGATTTCATTCTATTTGATAAAAAAGAACAAAGATATTTACATACAGAGCTTGTTTACAAGTTTTATTTATATGATAACTCATTTCAAAAAGAAATAGATAGATACATAGGACCTAATAGAGACGATACATTAGTTAAAAAACTTAATAAACTAAAATCAAAACAATTTCCTTTACTATTTAAAGAAGAGACTAAAAATTTAATTGATATAGATTTAGAAAATATATATCAAAATAGCTGTTTTAAAGCAAATATATTTTTACCATATAAAAAAGAAGTAAATATTTCATTAGTTAATAAATCTTGTATAAAAGGTTTTTATTTGAATATAAATGACTTTTTAAGCCTTAAAGAGTTTAAAGAGTATGAATACTTTTTGCCACATAGGTATGATTGGATTTTAGAGCCAAGTTGTAATTCAAATTGGAAAGGTTTTACTGATATACAAGAAGAGATCCAAGTCTTTTTAGACTTGAAAAAATCTCCTTTAGTTTGGTTAAAAAGCCAAGATGATTATAAAGAGTTTTTTATTACTTGGTGGTAAAACTACTTATAAACTTCATCAACTATTTTCTTTACAACTTCATATACATTTTCTACTGATTTTATAGAAACTTGCTCTTTTCTTGAATGAGGAAAGTTTATAGTTGGTCCTATTGAAGCTACTTTTAAGTGTGGATATTTATCTTTAAAAATTGCACACTCTAAACCTGCATGAATAGCTTCTAAAGAAGCTTTTGGATTTATTGTTTGATAAATATCTAGAACTTTTGATGTAAACTCATTTATATCTGGTTTCCAAGCTGGATATTTTCCATCTGTTGTAACTGTAAATCCATGCTCATTTAAAATAGTAATAGTTTCATTTTTAATAGCTGCTAATTCATCATTTGCCATTGATCTTGCACTAAATTCTATTTTTATACTATCAATAGTAGTTGAAATAATAGCAATATTTATTGAGTTTTGAACAACTTTTAACTCTTCATTAAAAGAGATAACTCCTTGTTTAAAATCGTTTATAAAATCTATAACTTTATCATCAAATACACTTAAATGCTCACTTTGAGTATCAATCTTTGTGATTTTCATATTTTCGTGACTAGCAATTGGTTTAGAACTACAAGCTATAATTGCTTTTGCATTTACTGGGATTGAGTTGATTCTCTCTCCACCATTAAAATCTAAAAGTTTTGCATTTGCTTCTTTTATAGTTTTAGCTACAAGTTTAATAGCATTTGGTATATTTTTATCTATATCAACACCACTGTGTCCACCTTGAAGTTTACCAATACTTATTTCATATAAATCTAACTTCTCAGTATTAGGAATGATTTTTTTATTTGAATTAATAGCAAAAATATCAACACCACCTGCACAACCAATGCAAACTTCACCTTCTTCTTCACTATCAAGATTTAACATATAAGGGGCTTTTATTTCTAGCTCTAAATTATTTGCACCAATTAATCCTATCTCTTCATCAGAAGTAAATAAATACTCAGCATCAACACCTTCATACATAAGATTAATCATATATGAACAACCAATTCCATTGTCACTACCAAGTGTAGAGTTTTGCGCACTTAAAATATCATCATTTTGAACAATAACTGGAACACAGTTATCCTCTAAACATACAATATCATAATGAGATTGGAATACTATTTTTGCTTGAGAGTTTTGTTTTTTACATAAAATATTATTGTATTTATCAACTAAACATTCATATCCAAGTTCATCAGATATTTTTTTCATATAGTTTATAAATGGTTCATGAGTTTTTGAACATCTAGGAATTGCTGTAATTTCTTTAAAAATATCTATAACTTTACTCATTTTACACCTTAAAAATTTTTAGGTGATTATAACAAAATAAGCTAGGGAAAAGTTTAAAGTAGAGTGTTTAAATAGGGTAAACTAAGAGTAAAAACTCTTAGTTTGATTGTTCAGAAATAGCATCTTTCATATTTCTATTTCTAAATGCTAAAGCAATAGTAATAAATACCATTGAAACTACATAGTATACCCATGTAGGAATTGGCACAGGGTCACCTGTTGCATATGAGTGCATTCCTGATAAATAGAAGTTTACACCAAAATATGTCATAAGAATTGTTGCAAATGATAATAATGATGCAGTTGAGAATGCAAATGGATTATTAAGTGGTTTAACAAATCTCATATGAATTACAAATACATAAGTTACGATTGATACATAAGCCCAAGTCTCTTTTGGATCCCATCCCCAGTATCTTCCCCATGATTCATTTGCCCATACACCACCAAGGAAATTACCGATTGTAATAAATGTAACACCAATAATTAATGCAATTTCATTAATTGCTGTAATATTTTTGATAGTTTCATCTAAATGTGGTCTATTTTTTCTAAAGATAAACATAATTAATGCCATGAAACCTAAAATAGCTCCAAGTCCAAAGAATCCATATGATGCAGTTAAAACTGAAACGTGAATTGTTAACCAGTAAGATTTAAGAACTGGTACTAGGTTTGTAATTTGTGGGTCAATTCCTGTTAAGTGTGCAGTAAACATGAAAATACCAGCAACAATAACTGCAGCACTTAATGCAAGAAGAGATTTTCTAAAGAATACAACTCCTGCAAATACAGCAGACCATGAAATATATAATAATGATTCATAAGTATCAGACCATGGTGCATGTCCTGAAATAACCCATCTGAATCCCATTCCAAATGTATGTGTAGCAAATAAAATAGCTAATACAACAAAGAAGAAGAATGTAGTTTTTCTTGGTTTGATATTTGGATTAAATACTACTATGAAAGCAACAATTAACATAATTAAACCAGTTAATACATATGCTAGTGTTAATTTTAAGAAAATATCTAACTCATTAAATAAAATTTCATTATCGATTTCTGATTCACTTAACATTACATCTTTACCAATTTTTTCTTGGAAAAGTTTAATCATATCAAGAAATTTATTTGCTTGTTCCCATTCATTTTGAATTACAGAGTTTATAAATCCTCTTGTCATTAATTCAACAGCTCTACCACTTTGTCCTTCAAAAGTTTGCATTGCATCTAATGGAGCATGCCAAGTATTAGATTTGTCTTCAGGTTTTGGGAATAATCTAAATAAGTTACCATTAAAAGTTGCATATGTAATATTTAATCTTTCATCAAGTCTTACAATATCTTTTTCATATGTTCCTCTATCTTGAGGCTTAGTAATAGCAGCTTTTTCAGCTTCTTTATTTAAAATATACTTTCCATCTATGAAAACTTCAGTAAATGCAATATGTTTTCTGCTTTCTTCAATACCTAAAAACTTTTTTAATTTTGGAGTTTTAACTTTGATAAGTCTAATATCTCTCCACATTTCTGGTCTAGTTAAAAGACCTAAAACAATTTGGTCAGCATTCATTCCAAATAAAGATTTTTTACCACTTAATTTAAGTAATATTTCTCTATTTAAAGTAGAAACTGGCTTCATTCTTCCACCTTGACTTTGCGTTACAAGTCTTGAGAATTTTTCAGCAGTTACTTTTGATTCTTCTTTGAATTTTTTTAAATATTCAATAGTATCTTGTGCTTTTACTTCATTTTCCATTACTCTTTCTTCAGCATTAGCAGAAGTTGCAGCAAAAGCAAGAATACAGGCAACAGCAATAGAAGCTACATTGTTTTTAGCAACATAATTAGTTAATTTCCAGAATCTAGATTTTTTATCAAATAAGTTTAATACTAAACCTAAAGTTAATAAGAAGTATCCTAAATATGTAGGCCATTTACCAGGGTCATTATTTACAGATAAAACAGTACCTGTTTCATCAGGGAAATAAGAACTTTGGAAAAATAAGAAGTTACCTTCATGTAATGTTCTGTTCATAAAAATTCTATAGTTATACTCTTTATTATCTTTAAGTACAGTAACTTCAGAAGCATATGAAGAAGGAGAATTACTTCCTGGATATCTATCAAGTTGGAAATCATTAAGTTTTATAGCAAATGGTAAAAATAATGTTTTTGAACCATATGAAAGAGTAACTGTAGTATCACCAAATACTAAATCTCTTTGTAAACCTCTTTGTCCTCTTTGTCCTGGAAGTTTAATTTGTTGTGTATTACCATCAATAGTTACATCAACATTTAAAAGTCCCATTTTAGCAGTACCTTTTTTAGCTAAAAGGTAATCATTATATTTAATGTTTAATTGTTTATTTTCACCATATAAAATAGTATGTTCAAAATCATTTACAGATTTAAATAGTGAAGTAAACTCTTTTTGGTACTCCTTATAGTAAGTTTTACCATCTTCTTTAATAGTTATTTGTAAATAAGGCTCTAAAGAACTCATTCTATTTTCAGTAGTTCCTTCTTTAATTTGCATAATTCCTTCATAACCAACATATCTTGTAATACCAGCACCAATTAATATAACTACAAATGATATGTGAAAGATAAATCTAGCTTTATTTCTCCACATCTTATATTTAAATATTATACCTGTTAAGTTTATTGTAGTTAATACTAAAATTGCCTCATACCAAATATGATTATATACTAATACTCTTGCAGAGGATGTATCAAAATCATTTTCAATAAATGTAGCATAACCAGCACCAATTGCTAGTATCGCCAGTAAGATTAATGTCGTCTTAAAGGAAAATAAGACACTTGTTCCTTTCAAAAAAAATCCTTTCTGTTTTAAATTAATAAATGAATTATATTGTTAACTAGTTAACTGTAAGTTAACTAAAAATGAAAATAAATTCATAATTTTTTCATTGGAAGTATAACAAAAGATTAATTTGTTTGCCTTGATTTAAGACATCTTTTTATTTAATATTCATATAATAACGCTATGAATTTAGAAGAATTACAAAAAAAGAAAGACGATTGTAGAAATTGGAAAAATGTTCAACCTTGGTATGAACAACTAAACAAAGCTAGAGAGATTAAAACTAGTGAACTTTTTGTTGATTATGGTGATTGGTTTACTATAGGAAAAAGAGAAGACATTACTCAAGAAGAGTATGATTTAATCGAAGAAACAGCAAAAAAATTAATCCCTTGGAGAAAAGGGCCTTTTAATCTATTTGGTTTAGAAATTGATAGTGAATGGCAAAGTAATATTAAATATAATCTTATAAGACCTCATTTTAATTTAAAAGATAAAGTTGTAGCTGATATTGGATGTAATAACGGTTATTATATGTTCAGAATGCTTGAAGATAAGCCAAAAAGACTTATTGGTTTTGACCCAAGTGCATTAACTTTACACCAGTTTGAGTTTGTTAACCATTTTGTAAAATCTGAAATAGTTTATGAAATGCTTGGTGTTGAGCATTTAGAGTATTACAATCACAAGTTTGATTTTATATTTATGTTAGGTGTTTTATATCATAGACCAGATCCAGTTGGAACTTTAAAATCTCTTGCAAGAGGATTAAACTCTAAAGGTGAGATTTTAATTGATACTTTTATGATTGATGGTGAAGATGAAATTTGTCTAACACCAAATAAAAGATATTCAAAAATTCCTAATATTTATTTTATTCCTACTATTCCTGCATTAAAAAACTGGCTAAGTAGAGCAGGGTTTGAAAATATAGAAGTAATTGCAACAACAGTTACAACAAATGAAGAACAAAGAAAAACTAAATGGTCTTTTGATCAAAGTTTAGAAGATTTCTTAGACCCTAATGATAGTTCTAAAACAGTTGAAGGTTATCCAGCACCTAAGAGAGTTTATATAAAAGCTAGAAAAATACAATAGAACTAAAAAAGTTCTATTGTATCTTCCTCTTTAAGTTCGTCAAAATCAAAAAATTGACTTCTGCCTTTATTTTTTGCTTCATATAAAGCAATATCAGCATTTTTTATAGCATCTGTAATAGTTTCACTTGAATCTGTTTTAAATGTTTCAAGTCCTATGCAAATAGTTTTTTTAAGTGTTTGTTTTGTGATAGGATTTACTTCTATTTCAATTTTTGCAAAATCTTCAATGATTTTTTTAGATAAATCTTCAACTTGCCATTTTGGAGTATTACTTAAAATAGTAACTAAAAACTCATCAGCATTAAGTCTTGCAACCATATCAAACTCATTTATATTTGTATGAATTATTTTTGCAAGCTCGATTAAGACTTGATCAGAAATATCATAATTAAATTCATCAATTACGGCTTTAAAATGATCAACTCCTATCATTAAGAAATAGATTTCATCTCTTGTGTTATTTGAAATAGTAAGATGTTTATTAAGGTTTTCTATTAAATAGTTTCTGTTATAAACTTTTGTAACAGAATCAATTGAAGAAGATTCAATAAAATTCTTTTTTAGAATACCATTTTGAATGATAGGAGAGATTTGAAAGAATGCTGCTTCAATAGTATCGTATTTTGCTTGCAACACTTGATAATGAACATTTGATGTAGCACTAAATGAAACTGTTGCATTTAAATTTGTATGTGTATTAATAATAAAAAAGTAAGCTTTATCATCATCTAAATAAAACTCTTTACCTTTTACTAAAATCTCTTCTTTTGAGTTTGAACTAATATCAATTAGAGAAAATGTTAGGTTATCCACACTAAAAAATTTATTTAGCCAATCATAAATATCTTCAGCCATTTGTACAATATTTGTTGAATATTGAAGCTGTTCGTATAAATTATAAATACTAACTAAAGATTTATAGCTTTCTTCATTTGTTTTTGAATCTTGGATAAGTTCTAAAATCTTCTCTTTCATAATTTAACCTTTAAAATAAGTCAATTGTATTTGTATCTTCTTCAGTATACTCAAATATTTGACTTCTACCTTTATTTTTTGCTTCATATAAAGCAATATCAGACTTTCTAAAAATTTCTTCCATTGAAGATGCATCATCAGGAAATATTGCAATACCACAACAAACAGTTTTCTTTAAAGTCTGATTTGTTTGTTCGTTTACTAATACTTCTTTTTTACTAAAACAATCAATAATTTTTTGAGCTATCATTGAAGCATTCTCTTTGTCTTGAATATTCATTAAAATTACTAAAAATTCATCAGAATCAATTCTTAATACAATATCAGATGTTCTTAAAGTCTGTTTTAAAACTTCTGCTAAAGCAATTAAAACTTTATCTCCAATATTATAATCAAACTCATCAATTACAGCTTTAAATTGATCAATACCAAATTTTAAAAAACCAAGAGTGTTTTTTTCTCTTTTAGTTAAACTAAAAAGCTTCTCAGAATAGTTTTCTAAATAGTGTCTATTATATAAACCTGTTAAACTATCAATTAAACTTAAATCTTTTAATGTATCTTTTAATAGTTTATTATATAGAGTTTGAGAGAAAGCTTGTAAAGCAAGATTGATTACAAATCTATTCTCTTTTATATCCTTATCATCATTAGAAGATACAATAACTCTAATTTTTGTATATTCACTTTGAATTAATTCAAAAACACAATTTTCTTCTTCTTTTAGAATATTTGAAGACTTATATAAAACTTCTTCTGTATTCTCTTCACTTGTATCAAGTAAAGTAATTTCAATATCATTTACATTAAATTTATTTTTTAAGTACTCTAAAACTTCTATATAGAATTGTTCTAATGTTTTAACAAGTTTTAAACTTTCATTTTCTTTAACTATATTTTCACAAACTTGACTCATCTATATAAACCTTATACTCTAATATACTTTTCCCATTGTGCTAAGGAATCTAATTCAGATATTAATGTTGTTTTATCACCATGTCCTGGATAAATATGGAAATTTGTATTTTCCCAAGATAATATCTTATTAATACTACTTTTCATTTGTCTTGCATCTGACATAGGAAAATCAAATCTCCCAATAGTACCTTTAAATATAAAATCACCTGTAAATAAATGCTCACCAATTTGTATTGCAGAACAACCAGGAGTGTGACCTGGGAAATGGTGAAACTTAACTTTTATACCTTCAATCTCAAACTCTTCATCTGGACTTACTTCAATATCTGCATCTGATGGAGGCATACCAAGTCCATATGGGTCTTTTGTCAATAAAAAGCAGTCATCTTTAGGCGTGTATAATTTTATATTGTATTCATTTTTAACTTCTGTATTTGACCATACATGATCAAAATGTCCATGTGTATTTAGAACTGCAACAGGATTTGTTACATTTTGTTTTATCCATCTAGTTGCATCTACACCTGGATCAATAATTATGTCTTTATTATCAATTGTTACAATATAACAATTTGTTTGATAATCGCCCATTGGCTGTACTTTTATATCCATTTTAAAGCCTTTTCGCTAAAATATCATGATTATATCATAAAAGAGGTTATACGTGAATTATTTTTCTACTCTAGAACAAGTTTTATTAGCTAATAATCCAGAAAATAAAATAAAAAAATTTGAAAGTTTCTATGAAAACTTTATAAATAACAATTTTACTTTTGAAGAAGATTATATACCGTGCAAGCTTAAAGAGCCATCATATATAAATTTTTTAAAAATAGTAAAACCAACATCTCTACCAAAAATCAAAAACTTCAATACAGTAGAAGGTAAAAAATACCTTCTTCATACAATATTACACATAGAGTATAGTGCTATTGATTTAGCTTTAGATGCAGCTTTAAGGTACAAGGATTTACCGATACAATACTATAAAGACTGGTTAGAAGTTGCAGCTGATGAAGTTAGACATTTTAAAATGTTAGAGAAATTACTAGCTGAGCTTGGAGGAAAGTATGGTGACTTTGAAGTTCATAAAAATCTTTTTGAAGCAATGCAAGCTACACCAGAATTTTTAAGAAGAATGGCAGCAGTACCTAGATATTTAGAAGCAAATGGACTTGATCAAAATCCAAAAATAATGGAAAAGTTAAAATCAAATAACGATCCTTTTAATAGAAAGATACTTGATGCATTAAATATTATTTTAGAAGAAGAAGTTGATCATGTGACAAAAGGTGATGTATGGTTTAAATACGCTTGTGACTTAGAAAATTTAGATTATGATTCAACATATTTAGAAATTATTGAAGAAGTTTTCCCTGGTTCTACTACTAGAAAAATGGATTTAAACTTTGAAGCAAGAAAAAAAGCTGGCTTTTCTTGTGAACTTTTAAAAACTCTTTCAAAAAAACAAGATTGTAATTAACTTGTAATATACCTTTTAAAAGCCCTAAAATACAACTATCCAAACAATTTACTTTGTAACTTGTCTATACAAGAAGAAAAACTTGTATAGACAACTTGTAATCAAGGTGTAATTTAACTCTTTTATACTTCCACCCATCAAGCTTGTATAGACAAGTAAACAGGGTACACAAAGTGAAAAAAGTTACAAAACCTACATATATAAAACTTTACGAAGAGATACTTAAAAGTATTGAAAGCAAAGAATATAATGTAAGTGAAAAATTACCATCAGAAAATGATTTTGCAAAAAAATTTGATGTAAATAGACATACTGTAAGACAAGCTTTATCTTTATTAAAAGATAAGGGGTTTATTTATACAAAAAAAGGCAAAGGAAATTTTATATCAAATATAAAAGTTCCATATTCAATTACTGATAAAAGTTCATACTCTTCAAAAATATTAGATTTAGGTTATGAACCAAAAACTAAACTTATAAGTGCCAATATTGTTGAACCAAGTGATGATGTAGCAAAAAATTTAGGTCTTAGCAAAAAACTAAAAGTAATAGAGTTGAAGCTTTTAAGATATGCAAATGATTTACCAATATCAGTATCTTACTCATATTTTGATGCATTTATTTATAGGGACATTATCAATCACTTAGATATTGAACCTTTCTCATTATATAAAATTTTAAATATTTGCTATCCAGATTTAGAGATTACAAAAGTTTCAACTGTATTTGAATCGTTAGTTTCAACAAAAGAGTTTAGTAAGTTACTTATGATGCCATCAAATTCACCAATTTTAGCTGCAAGTACATTATCTAAAGATCAAAATGGAAACTTTGTTGAGTATGGTACTTCATACTTTAGAGCAGACACATGTAAAATCAAAGTAGATTTAATTTAATTAGGAGACGACAGTGATAAAAATGAAAAACCTTACATTAGGTTATAAAAAAGAAAAAATTCTAAAAGAAGTAGATTTCAAAGTTAAAGAAGGTGAGTTTATAGGAATTATAGGTCCAAGTGGAGCTGGAAAATCTACACTTTTAATGTCAATTACTGGAGGAATCAAAGTATTTGATGGAAAGTTTGAAGTTTTAGATTTTGATTTAAAAAATATAAAAAAGAAAAACTTAATTAAATTAAGAGAGCAAGTAGGAGTAATTTTTCAAGGTTACAACTTAGTAGATAGGATTTCAGTTCTTGATAATGTAATAAGTGGAATGTTAAAAGAAATTCCACTTACAAGAGCAATTATTAAATTATATAAAGACAAGGAGATTAAGAAGGCAAAAGAGTATATGGACATTGTTGATATTACAAAACATTCGTTAAAGAGGTGTGATGAACTTTCGGGAGGCCAAAGACAAAGAGTTGCAATCGCTAGAGCTTTAGCCGCTGAACCAAAGATTATCTTAGCTGATGAACCTGTATCTGCACTTGACCCAAAAAGTGCAAAAAAGGTTATGGAGATTTTAAGGAAGGTAAACAAAACTTACGGTGTAACTGTAATAGCAAACCTTCATCATTTAGAGTATGCCAAAGAGTACTGTGACCGAATCGTTGGTGTTAACGATGGTAGAGTGGTTTTTGACGATAAGAGTGAGTTGCTAACTGATAAGTTAGTTGAAAAAATCTACACAAATAACTAGTGTATCAAATAAAAATATTAGGAAATAAGAAATGAAATTAATTAAGAAAATTGCAGTATCTACTATAGCTTTAGGATTAGCATCTACAACAATGTTTGCTCAAGAAAAATGGCCAGAAAAAATCACTTTTGGTGTAATTCCAGTAGCTGGTTCAACTTCAATGAAAGAAAACTTTGGTCCTTTAACTGATTACTTATCAAAATCATTAGGTATTAAAGTTGAAATGAAATTAGCAGGTGATTACACAGGAATTATTACAGGTATGCAACATAAACATATTGATGTAGCGTACTTAGGGCCAAAATCTTATGTTGAAGCTGCAAAAAGAGCTAATGCTGAAGCTTTAGTTGTTGAAGTTGATGGAGAATCTGGACTTCCTGGATATAGAGGAACTATTATTACTAAAAAAGGAAGTGGTCTTAAAACTTTAGCAGACTTAAAAGGTAAAACATGGGCATTTACTTCTTCTCAATCAACATCAGGAACATTAGTTCCAACTGTAATGTTCTCAAAAGCTGGAATTAATCCTAAGAAATATTTCTCAAAAGTTGTTTACTCAGGTGGACATGAAGCTTCTATTTTAACAGTTAAAGCTGGAAAAATTGATGCTGCATCTACTAATAACTTAGACTTTAATAGAGGATTAGGAAAACACTGGGAAAAAGATCAATTCAATGTTATTTGGACTTCTGATTTAATTCCAGGTGCACCAGTTGCTGCAAGAGGCGATTTACCAAGTTCTTTAAAAATGGCATTAAAAGGTGCTTTTTTATCTTACAACGATGCTGAAGGTTTAAAAAGATTAAAAAACAAAGGTTTTGTTAAAGGTGATGATTCAGTTTATGATTCTGTAAGAGAATTAATTGAATTAAAAAAACAATTAAAAGCAAAAAAATAATTACAAATAAGTAAGCGTTTTACGCTTACTTAAAAATAAGGAAAAATGATGAATATAGAAGAGTTAAAAGCAAAAAGTAGCCCATTTTCATTTACTAAATCGGCAGTTATAGTGATATTTTTACTTGTATTAATCCAAAGTTGGAATGATACTGAAATGAATTTTGCTTCACTTCTTGATGGTGCAGGGTATATGGTTGAGTACATCTCTGGTAATCCAGATATTGAAGGAAGTGGTTTTTTCCCTCCAAATTTAAATAATGATGACTTAATGGTATATGTGATGTCTATGTTAGAGACTATTCAAATGGCAGTTGTTGCACTATTTATATCTATAGTAGTAGCAGTTCCATTATCATATATGAGTTCAAGAAATATTTTAGATATTTTAATTCCTGGTAAAACACCTATACATGAGTTCGTAAAAAGAGTGATATATGGAAGTGCTACCTTTATTGCAAATGTTTTTAGATCTATTAATGAAATTGTTTGGGCATTGATTTTTGTAAGTGCAGTAGGACTTGGACCTATGGCAGGTATTTTAGCTCTTGGTGTTCATACAGCAGGTGTATTATCAAAACTTTTAAGTGAAGGTAATGAATCAATTGATCCAGGTCCTGTTGAAGCTTTAACAACTACAGGTGCAGGTTTTATAAAAGTATTAGTTTATGCAGTTATTCCTCAAACAATGCCTCATTTTGTTTCAATGGCATTATATAGATTTGAAAGTGATGTAAGAGCAGCATCAATCCTAGGATTTGTTGGTGCAGGTGGTATTGGTTTTTACTTATTTGACAAGATGAGAGCTTTTGAAAATGGTGATGTTTGTTCAATTATTATCATTATTGTTTTAACGGTTTGGGGTCTTGATAAAGTAAGTGCGATGATTAGAAAAAGGTTTATTTAATGAAAAGAGAAGATATTAATAATTTAGCACAATTAGTGCAAGAGAATATATTAGAAGATTTATATAAAAAAATTGATAATGAAGCAAAAGTTCAGGTTTTAACTCCACCAACAGAACAAACAATATTAGTTCCTGTAAAAGATCCTATTTCAAATAGTGATTTTTATGCAGGTGAAGTGTTAGTTACTTCTACAATAGTTCAAGTAAACAATACTAAAGGTTGGTCTATGGTTATGGATACAAATGAAAAGCTATCTCTTTATACAGCAGTTATAGATGCAGCATTTGAAGCAAACATATTTAAAGATGAGATTGTATCTATTTTAGATAAGGCAAATAAAGAGAAGATTCTAGAACAAGACAAAACAAATCAAAAAGTAAACGCTACAAGAGTTTCTTTTGATTTAATGTAAGGAAATAAATATGAATACAGTTGATATAGAAAAACTAAATAGAGATAATTTTAAATCAATGATGAATGCTTTATCTATGCCAGGTAATATTGAAAAAATAAAGCCTTTATTTGAATCAAATTTACTTGCAATAGCAAATACACTTTTATACTCAGAAGTTAGTTTTTACTATGATGGAAATGAAGAGTTTAGTTTAATTGAAGCAATTACAAATGCAAAAAAAGACGACGCACATGAAGCAGATTATATTTTTTCTGATGAACTAAATGAATATTTATTCAATAAAGGAAAAATCGGAACTTCAAAAGATCCTGAATACTCTTCTACATTTGTCTTTAAATGTAATGACTTTGATGGTTTAGAAGTTAAGCTAAGTGGTCCTGGGATAGATGGAAGTAAAAGTGTAAAACTTCCAATTGACAAATCATTTGTTGAGTTTTTTAATGAAAAAAATTCATATTATCCTTTAGGTAATGAAGTGTTTTTCCTAAATGAAAACTCTGAAATAATCGCAATATCTAGAACAACAAAAATGGAGGTTTTATAAAATGGCTTATTATGCAATCAAAGGTGGTGAAGAAGCTATTAAAAACTCTCTTGATTTTTATAGTGATATTACAAATGAAGCAGAGAAATTAGATGACAAAGAATTAATTGAAGGATTAACTTACTCAATTGATAGAGTTATGAGTGAAGGCTCTTTATACTCTAAGAAGCTTGCGGCAAAAGCTATAAAAAGAAGTGCAGGGGATTTACTTAATGCTTCTTTTTTCCTAAGAGCTCATAGAAGTTCTTGTCAAAGAATTGGTATTGCTAAAACTGTTGATACAAATGATATGAGATTAACAAGAAGAATTTCATCAGCTTTTAAAGATATTGAAGGAGGACAATTACTTGGACCTTCAAATGATTATGAGATTAAACTTTTAGTTGATTTAGAAAAGGCTCAAACTAATATTGAAGAGTATTCAACAAAAGATAATGTAATTAAATCAGCATTAACACCTTTAAGGGAAGATAATTTAATAAAAGTTCTTCCACAAGAAGAAAAACCTTGGGATATTACAAGAAGTTACCCAACTGAACCATATCCAAGAAGTGCAGTTTTACAAGTAATGGCAAGAGCTGAAACAGGTTCTCTTTTATGTGTTGGATATACAACTATGAGAGGATATGGGGATATTCACCCAACAATTGGTGATTTAAGAATAGGTGAATTAGATATTGAGTTTACACATCCTTTTACAAAAAATAAAGTAAAAGTTGGGACTATTGAGGCAACTGCTGTTGAGTGTGTTGGTACATTTAATCAAGATGAAGATGGTGATACAAAACTTACAACTGGTTTTGGTTTTTGTTTTGGAAAAAATGAAACAAAAGCTATTTCAATGTCTATGATTGATTTATCACTTTATAATACTCACTATTCTGTGGGTGGAGAGCATATTATTGCAGCTGATTTTGACATGATTATGCACCATTTAGATGGAATTGAATCATTTGGTATGACAAATCACTTTAAATTACCACACTATGTGACGTTCCAAACAGATTATCAAATCTTTAAATCAGCACAAAAATATACAGAAGAGAAAAAAGAAAACGAAAAAGGAGTTGCAAAATGAGATATGCATTTTTAGATGAAGAAGCAAAAAAAGAGATTAGAAGATCTATTTTAAAAGCTATTGCAATTCCAGGGTATATTGTAGGGTTTGCTTCAAGAGAATTACCAGTTGCTCGTGGTTGGGGAACGGGTGGATTACAAGTTACATTATCAATCATAAATGAGGAAGATACTTTAAAAGTAATTGACCAAGGTTGTGATGGAAGTGTAAATGCTGTAAATATTAGAAATTTTATCAAGTCAGTTACAAAAGTTGAAACAACAACTAAAACAGTTGATGCAACTATTATTCAGACAAGACATAGAATTCCTGAGATTGATTTACAAGAAGGACAAACATTAGTTTTCCAAGTTCCAATGCCTGATATTTTAGAAACAGTTGAGCCAAATATCTCAAAAGCTAAGCTTTTACATGCAAATGCTGATTATTCTAAACTTTGGGTTTTACTATATGAAGACACATCTATGTTTGGAGATTCAAGAATCTCTAATAGATACCCAGTGATGGTAAATGATAGATATGCAATGGACCCAAGTCCAATTCCAAAATATGATACACCAAAATTGGGTGATTGTAAAGCTTTACAAATTTTTGGAGCAGGTAGAGAGAAAAAGATTTATGCTATTCCACCTTATACAAAAGTTGAACCTCTAAAATTTGAAGACAGAGAGTTTAAAGTTGAAAATTTTGAAGGAAAAGCTTGTGCAAGATGTGGAAGTACTCATAGCTTTTTAGATGAAGTATATGATGATGAAGGTAAAGCAACATATTATTGTAATGACACAGATTATTGTGATACTCAAAAAGAAAAACAAGGGAATAAGTAATGATACTAGATATGAGAAATGTATCTAAAGTTTTTGGGAAATTTTGTCCAAAATGTTTAGAAACAACTGGTGCAGCTTTTAACAGTTCAATTTGTCCTACTTGTAAAAGTGTTGTTGGTGTAAATGATGTAAATTTAACACTAGCAAATGGAGAGGTTTTAGGAATAGTAGGTGAAAGTGGTAGTGGGAAATCTACTCTTTTACAACTAATTTATCAAGACCAAAAAGCAAGTCTTGGAGAGATTTTTGTAAAAGATTTTGTTGGAAGAGATGGAAAGAAAAAAAATATTTTAGATGCAAACCTAAATGAATTATCACATTTAAGAAACTCATTAATGTCTATGATTTATCAAAACCCAAGACTAGGACTTAACTATAATTTCTCAGCAGGTGGAAACATAGCTGAAAAAGTTATCATGAGTGGAAATAAAAAATATGATGAGATTAGAGATAGAGCTTTATATTTCTTAGATAAAACTGAGATTCCAACAAGTAGAATTGATGCTTATCCTGAGTACTTCTCAGGTGGTCAACAACAAAGAATCCAAATCTCTAAAGCTTTATCAAGTAATCCAAAAATTCTATTACTTGATGAACCAACAACAGGACTTGATTTATCTGTTCAAGCTAAAATTCTTGATTTAATCAAAGAGTTACAACATGAAATAGGTTTTGCAATGGTAGTTGTATCACATGATTTAGGAGTTATTAAACACCTAACAGACATTACAGTTGTTATGAAAAATGGACAAATTGTTGAAAGAGGATTAACTGATCAAATACTTGAAGATCCTCAACACCCATATACACAATTACTTGTGTCATCAATTCTTTAGGAGTTATCGTGATTAGATTAGAAGTAAAAGATTTAAATAAAACTTTTAAAGTACATACACAAGGAAGTATTGAAGTTAAAGGTTTTGAAAATATTGGTTTTGATGTAAAAGAGGGTGAATTTTTATCACTATTTGGACCAAGTGGTGCAGGTAAATCATCTATCTTAAAAACACTATTTAGGACATATACAACAACAAGTGGAAATATCATATTTCACAGAGACAATGGAAGTAAAATAGATATAGCAACTGCATCTGAAAGTGAGATTTTAAACTTAAGAAAATCAGAAATAGGTTATGTATCACAGTTTTTACAAATCTTACCTAGAATTAGTGCTGTTGATGTTGTAGCAGAACAGTTGATATTCAAAGGAGAAAGTGAAGAAATTGCAAGAATTAAAGCAAAAGAGATGTTGGATTACTTATCTATTAGAGAAGAGTTATTTGATTTATCACCATTAACTTTCTCAGGTGGGGAGCAACAAAGAGTAAACATCGCAAAAGGTATTATTGCACCTAAGAGTTTACTTTTACTTGATGAACCAACAGCTTCACTAGATAAAACAAATACTATGAAAGTAGTTGAAAAGTTAAAAGAGTTAAAAACTCAAGGTGTTGCGATGGTTGGTATTTTCCATGACCTTGAAGCAATGGAAATGATTAGTGATAAGATTTATAAATTAGAGAGAGTTAAATAATGGAAACAATTTTAAGAAGTAAAAATGTATTAATAAACGAAGAGTTTGTTCCTGCTGATGTTGTAATCAAAGGTGAATTTATAGAAAGAATTGATGAGTATGGGAAAAATGAAGCAGCCGTTGATTTAGGTGAGAAAAAAATAGCTCCAGGAATTGTAGATTTGCATTCAGATGCTATTGAAAAAGAGATTGAACCAAGACCGAATGCTACATTTCCAGTTGAGTTAGCAGTTGCTGAACTTGATAAAAAACTATCAATGGCAGGAGTTACTACGATGTTCCATGCTATTGGTTTTGAAGAAAACCCAAAGAAAAAAAGAAGTATTGATTTAGCAATTTCACAAATTGAAGAGATTAATAAAGCAAATGATAAACACCTAGGTGTTGATAACTATGTTCATGCAAGATTTGAGCTAAGTTGTGATGAAGCTGTTGAACCAATCAAAGAAGTAATTTCAAAGGGAATGGTTAAACTTGTTTCTCTTATGGATCACAGTCCAGGACAAGGACAATTTAAATCATTAGAATCTTTTAAAAGTTATTACGGTAGCTATTATGATTTAAATGAAGAAGAATTACAAAAAGTAATTGATAAAAAAACAAATAAAAATGAAGATAAAATCAATGATTTAATCGCTTATGCAAAAGAGCATAACTTAACACTTTTAAGTCATGATGATGATTGTATTGAAAAACTAGATGGACTACTTAACTTAGGTGTGCAAATTTCAGAATTCCCACTTGATTTAGAAGTAGCTAAATATGCAGTTTCAAAAGGAATTGCTACAGGTATGGGCGCACCAAATATTGTAAGAGGTGGTTCTCAGAGTGGTAACATAGCTGCAATTGAACTTGTGAAAGAGGGTGTTTGTAAGTACCTTTGTTCAGACTATCACCCAACATCTATGCTTCAAGCAGTATATAGAATGAAAGAAGACGCAAATCTTGATATTGCAAAAGGTTTTTCAATGGTAACTTCAACTCCTGCTGCTTATGGAAACTTAAGTGATAGAGGTGAAATAAAAGAAGGAAAAAGAGCTGATATTATAGTAGTAGATGATACACATATTCCAAAAGTAGTACTTACTTTAAAAGACGGTGAATCTATTTATAATGGTATTAGAGGATTTAAATTATAAGGAGTAAAAATGGTTACAATTTATAGAAGTATTTTACACCTTGAGGTTAAATACAATGACAAAAATAGAAACTCATAATCCTGAGCCAAAAGTTGTATTAGGGGAAAAGCCTTATATTTTCCCTAATGCCATTATTGAAAACTGTGAATTTGGCAAATACACTGAGATTAGAGATTTTGTAAATATTTCAAACTCATCAATGGATGATTATTCATATGTTAGCGAATATTCACAAATAACAAATACTATTATTGGAAAGTTTGTAAACATAGCTTCAAATGTACGAATAAATCCAGGCTTTCACCCTTATGAAATGCCTTGCCAACACCACTTTATGTACAGAAGAGAAATGTATGGTTTTGGTGATGATGACAAAGCATTTTTTAACTATAGAGATATTCAAAAAGTAGATATAGGTCATGATGTTTGGATAGGTCATGGGGCAGTTATTATGCCAGGAATTAAGATAGGAAATGGTGCAATTATTGGCTCAAATGCTGTTGTAACCAAAGATGTACCTGCGTATGCTATAGTAGCAGGTGTAAGCGCTAAAATATTAAAATTTAGATTTTCAAAAGAGATTATAAAATCTTTAGAAAAAATTTCATGGTGGGATTGGACTCATGATGAAATAAAAAATAGAATAGAAGATTTAAAAGATATTAGAGAGTTTATATATAAATATTCAAAATAAGAAGGTTTTATGGATACTAAAATTGTTTTAATCGTTGGTCCTAGTGGAGTTGGAAAAGATACTTTATTAAAGGGTGCGAAAAAAGAGTTAAAAGGTGATATTCATTTTGTTAAAAGATATATTACTAGAAAGCCAGATAAAAATGAGAAAAACTTTTTTGTTGATAATTTTGCTTTTGAAATTTTAAAACATAATAGTTTTTTTGCTTCAACTTGGAATGCCCATGGCAATTATTATGGAATAGCTAAGAACTCTATAAAAAACAAGGTAAATGTAATTTCTATTTCAAGGTCTAAAGTTTCTGATTTTGAAAAGCAATATGAAAAGGTTTATACTATAAATATTACTGTTTCAAAAGAAGAGTTAAGAAATAGACTTCTTTTAAGAAAAAGAGAATCAATAGAAGAGATTGAAAAAAGATTAGATAGAAGCTATGAAAATATTGATGCTAAGAATTTAATCGATTTTGATAACAGTAAGAATATTGATGAGAGTTTAGAAGAGTTTATAAATCTATTAAAGAAGTTAGCCCTTGAGTAAGAAGATAAAAGTTGCAACATTTAATATTTGGAAAAATGATGGTGACTTTCCAAATAGAATATTTAAATTGAATGATGAATTAAAAGAAAATAAATTGGACATAATATGTTTACAAGAAGATTATGAATCAAAAGAGTTTTCAAGTAGTAAATACTTGAATAAAAATTTAGATTTCAACTATATTTCTACTAAAACAAGAAAAAAGATTAGAGATAATAAACTAAGTAGCTCTAATCTTACAATTCTTTCAAAATATAAAATCAAATTAGTTGATGAAATTTTTTTTGATAAAGAGACTGAGGATGAAAGAGCTTGCCAGATAATAGAAGTAGAATTAAAAGATAAAAAACTACTTTTAGTTAATACTCACTTATCCCACATAAGTTCAGAACAAAGAGAAAATCAAATCAAAAAGATTTTAAAGTTTATAAAAAACTATTCTGCTTTTTATGATGTTGTTATGTTTTGTGGAGATTTAAATGCCTTACCTAATTCAAAAGAAATCTTACAGATTAAAGAAAAAGGTTTTGTAGATAAAAATATACAATTTAGTCATAAGGATGGTGTGATTATTGATTATATATTTTATAAAAGTAAAGAAAAAATAAAAGTTACTAGTAAAATAGTACTAAAAGATTATAGTGATCATTACTGTTTAGTTAGTACTTTTAGATTCTAATAAAGACAAACAATGAATAAATTTGAACAAATTATAAATAAAATTTTTATAAAAGGTACGGCTAAATCTGTTCTTGGTTTAGGTATTACAACAACTATAGGTTATGGTACATTATACTATTCTATATCTATTATGAGTGAAGAGATATCAAACTACTTTTTGTGGTCAAAGTCTTTTATTTTTGGTATTTTATCTTTAGGTATCTTATTAGGTGGACTATTAGCTCCAATGGTAGGGAAAATATTAGATAAGTATGGAGCTAGATGGATTATGAGTTTTGGCTCACTATTTTGTGCCTTAGGTTTAGTATTACTGTCTTATGTACAAACAAAATTTCAATTTGTATTAGCAATACTTTTTTTAGAAATAGTCTCTATTTTAGTTTTATATGAAGCTGCTTTTATTGCTTTTTCTCAATTAGCAGGTGTAAAAGCTAGGCTTCCAATCGTTCAAATTACACTTATAGCAGGTTTTGCTTCAACTATATTTTGGCCTTTGATTACTTATTTATTAACATTTTTTTCATGGAGAGATGTTTATCAAATACTTGCTCTTTTTCATTTATTTATTGCCTTGCCCATACATTTTTTTGTTTTAAAACCAAATCTTATTTTAGGTAATAAAACACTAGATAATAAGAACTTTAATGATTGTATTTGTTTAGAAGGTAAACATAAAAAAATCTCTTTAATCTTACTTGCAATTACTTTTTCTTTTTTAGCAATACCAATAACAGCAATGCAAACACAATTTTTAGCTTTATTTAAAGGCTTCGGAATTGAAGCTGCAACTGCAGTAGCACTAGGAGCTTTAATTGGTCCTTCACAAGTGGTTGCAAGACTATTGGAGCTTAGTTTCTCTAAAAAGATTACTCCATTATTTACAGCCATTGCTTCAACTTTATTGATGAGCTTTGGATTAATTGCATTGATTTTTAGTGGATATGACTATTTAATCGCATTATTATTTGTAGTTTTATATGGAGCAGGACAAGGATTAAGTGATATTGTAAGAGGAGTCTTACCTTTGTATTTATTTGGAAATGATGGTTATGGTAAAACAACAGGGGGATTAAATCTATTTAGACTAATAGTAACTTCTATGGTACCTTTTGGGTTTGCTTTTTTATTGGAGAGTTTTGGTGCTAAAAACGCTACAATATTTCTAGTAGTTGTAACACTTATTGCAGTGATTTTATTGAATATAATAAAAGTAAGTATAAAAGGAGCAAAAATTGAAGCTTAAATTTTTAGGAACTGCTGATAGTGCAGGCTTTCCTGTACATAACTGTCAATGTATGGTTTGCACTTACCATAGAGAAAAAGGTCTAAAAAATTTATCTACAAGTGCTTATATAAAAGTAGAGGATAATGTAATACTTTTAGATGCAGGAATAGAGGATATATCAAATATCTTTGATGGTAAGAATATCAAAGCTGTATTTCTTACTCACTTTCATGCAGATCATTGTCTAGGTCTTTTAAGACTTAGACACTCAGCTCAAAAAATAAACTGTTTTCATCCAAAAGATGAAAATGGTTTTTCTGATTTGTTTAAGCATAAACATTCAGTTTGTTATAACGAAATAGAAGAATTTCAAACTATAAACATCGATGATATAGGCTTTACAAGTGTTCCTTTAAAACACTCAAAGAATACCTTTGGGTATTTATTAGAAACAAAAAATAAAACTCTAGCATACCTTACAGATTGTTCTGGTATTTCTAAAAAAAGTATTGAATTTCTAAAAACAAAAGATATTGATTATGCTTTTATAGATGCCTGTTATGATGAAAGAAAAGAAGTAGGAAACCACCTAAACTACAAACAAGCAAGTGATATACTAGATGAACTAAAAGTGAAAGAAGGTTATTTGATGCACATCTCTCATACTACTTTGGAGTATATACTAAAAAATAAAATAGAGTTGAAGTATAAATATGTGAAAGCAGGGGATGAGTTTATTTTAGATTAACTCATCAGCTAAAACCTTAGCACTTAAAAAACTTCCTTCTAGATTTGCTTTTTTGAAATAGTCCCCACAAAAAGCTAAATCTTTGTTTTCATTTATATAATAATCTTTTGAGGAAATACCTTCTTTTACTGTGGCATATTTCCATAAATGAGCAATCTTATATATACTTTTAGGAAGTTTTATCTTTTGAAAGTAGTCTATATATTTATATATTTGTAGAGCTAAATCTTCTTTATTTTTGTCATTGTTGTTTGTAGAAAAGCTTTCATTTGCATGGAATACAAAACTTGAAAACTCTTTATAGCAGTATTTTTCACTATTATTTACTACTTTTTTAAAAAATTGAGAATCATATAGTTCCTTATTTATTTTGAACTCTTTGTCATCATGTAGTATTAAAGTTGCAATAGAATTGTATTTCACACTATTTAAATCTTTTTTTATTTCATCTTCTAATTTTAATGAAAGCTCTAATATTTGTGGAGCAGGGATTGTAAAAACAATCAAATCAAAACCTTCATATGATTTGTCATTTTCATCAAATAAACTCCATTTATTATCTTCTTTAATACATGTTACAATTTTTGTTTGTTTTATCAAATCTTGTTTATTTATTAAAGATGAACAAAACTTATTTATTCCATTTACGGGAAAGTACTGATTATTTAGCTTTTTTAATATACCTTTTTTTACTTGCTTATTTGAGAAATAAATAAAGTCTGGCTCTTTTGTCTCAAAGTAGGGTGTACCATGGTCAATAAACTTTTCACCTATATATTTTGTACTTAATCTTCCACCACATCCTCTAGATTTTTCAAATATTTTGATATCATGATTTTCATTTTTTAATCTATTATATAAATAGCATCCACTAAAGCCTGCACCAATTATAGCTATGTTCATAATATTCCTTATTTATAAATGATTCTAGCAAGAGCGAAAACAAAAAGTCCTATTGCTATTTCTTTATAATCTTTATCTAAAAGTAAAATAAAAATCGAACTTATCATCATTGAAATTGAAATAAATTTAGGTTTTAAATACTCTTTTATTTCTTTTTGTAAATACTCAAGTTGATTATCTGAGATTTGCACACTTAAGTCACCTTCACTTGCTTGTTTTAGTGTTGATTTAAAATCCTTAATGGTAAAAGGTATATCTTTTATCTCATCAATTATTGTTTCAACTATTGAGTCTTTTGCTCCAAGAGCTTTTGGAAGATTATCTTTTAGTATTGGTAAAATATCTTTTACACCATTGAAGTTTTCAATATATGTTGTTCCAAGACCTTCGATAATAGCACTAACTCTTAAAATATATATAGCATCACTAGGAAGTTTAAAAGGCATATTTCTAGTGCTCTCTAAAACTTCAAATGCTAGTTTTTGCATAGATTCACTATCAAGGTTATCATTTGAGAATATATCGAACATCTTGCTTGTAAACTCAGCAAGTTCGCTTGTAGGTGCTTCATATGCAATAGTTCCAAGTCTTTTACTAGCACTAATATATAGTTCATAATCCTGCTCATTTGCTGCTTTTATAAGCTCAATTATTGCTACTCTTTTATCATTTGGTACGGTTTTTACCATACCAAAATCAAGCATAGTAATATTTCCTTCTTTTGTTATTAAAATATTTCCAGGATGAGGATCAGCATGAAAATATCCTTTTATTAACATCTGAGTTGTATAAAAGCTTACTAGATTTGCGATAATCTTGTTAAAATCTATATTGTACTTAAGTATTGATTTTTTATCATCAAATCTAAAGCCTTCTTCATAGCTCATAACAAGAGCATCATCACTACAGTACTGTTCATAAGGCTTTGGAAAACCTATATTTTCATCTTTGTAAGTATTTGAAAACTTTTTTAAGTTTTGAAGTTCAGTAGTTAAACTAACTTCTTGTCTAATCATAGATGAAAACTCAATTATCACAGCTTCTATTGAGTTTTTTGTATAGTGTGAAAATAGGGGTTTAAATATTTTATTAAATAATGAAATAATATTTATATCAGCAATAACTCTTTGCTTTATACCTTCTCGTCTAAGTTTTACAGCAACCTTACTTCCATCTTTTAGTTTTGCAATATGAACTTGACCTATTGAAGCAGAAGCAATAGCTTTTTTATCAAACTTTTTAAAAGGAGTATTTGAAAATGCTCTTTCAAATACCCTTTGGAAACTGTCATTTGACATTGTTGGAAGTTGGTCGTGAAGTTCTCTTAATTCACTTAAGTAATCTTCACTAAAAAAGTCAGCACGTGTTGCCAGCACTTGAGCTAACTTTATGAAACTAGCGCCTAAGCTTATTGTAGTGTTTTTTAAGCCTTTAGGATCAAGAGGTTTGATCCACATAAAACTCTCTTTTTTCTTAATAACTAAATAAACAGTCATTAAAAACCTAAAGACTTTATAGACTCTTTTAGGTGAGTAGAGTTTCAGTTTAGAGAAAAAAGTTTCTATTTTAGATCCTTTTTTAATTTCTCTAAATCTTTTTTAGTTACAAGACCAAGCTCATCAATAGCCTCTTTTAGACTATCTTTTATATGCTTTTTAAACTTTTTTTCTTCGTCTTGTCCCTTTTTTTCCAAAGATTCTATAAAGCCTTTAACATCAGATGAATCAATTTTTCCTTTTTCTTCAAGTTTTTTTAGTTCATCTTCAACCTTATCTTTGATTACAGCAGTTGCGCCTAAACTTGTAAAAATTAACTCTTTTAACATCTTAAGTCCTTTTTTTATTTATTTTATACTAAAAGGCAAGCCTTTAGTATAAAAAAATTGTCATTTCATGAATAGCTTTATTACCATGCTACCATGGTCCTTGAAATCTATCTGGCTTATGATAGACCTTGTTTTTATGTTTAGTAGCTCTTCCATGAACTCTTTTTCTCCATCTTTTAAAACCATCTTTACTTAGTAATTTTTGCATTCTTTTTTTTACTTGATTTTCTGTAAGTCCGTATTGAAGGTATATAGCATCAAATGTAGTTCTATCTTGCCAAGCCATTTCAATAAGTCTGTTATCATCAAACTCTTGCATATCATTTTCTAATTCTTTAGCTTTTTTTGGTTTATGAAGTTTTTTATAATACATATTTTTAGTCCTGAATAGTCCAAATAAATTTTGAAGCATCAAACTTTAAAGCTGGAAGTTTTGCTAAAATCTTATTTTTTGTTTCTTCACTTATTGTTTTTGTTCTAGATAAAATCCATAAGTATTCTCTATTTGGTGAACCAACTAAAGCGTATTTGTAATCTTCATCTAACATCAAAACCCAATAGTCTCCATAAAATGGTCTGAAAAAACTAACTTTTAATTTACTATTTGTTTCATCAGTTGCATAGGCAACTCCTGTTGCTTGAGTTTTTTCTCCTGTTTTAATTTGGGTACATGAATTTACAACTTTAATATCACCATTTTGTTTTAAAGAATAATTTGCAGTCACATTTTTACATCCCTCTTCAAATCTATGTTCAAACCTTGCTATTTCATACCAAGTTCCTAGATATTTTTGAATGTCAACTTTATTTACAGTTTCTAAAGGAAGATTTTTAGAACTACACCCCAAAAATAAAAACGCAGTTAATAAAAGAAGAAAAAAGTTTTTCATACTTGTCCTTTTTTGTTTTATTATATATAATAAGAATAAATGTTAATAGGCTTAAAATGTAAGTTTATATCTTAAAATATTCTTAATCCTATATTTGGACGAGGTTTGTTTTGGTAGTGCAATGACACGACTAAAATTACAAAAAGCCTTTGTAGGGCAAATATGAGTATTTACTATGTTTTAATAGTATTTTTAACTATAAAAAGGTTGTGTTTTGTTTACATCAAATATAAATGAGCTGAATTTCTTAGCAAATATTAAAAAAGAGAATATCAGTACTAAAAATCAAGAATTTTTAAAAGAAGTTAAAAACTCTTTAGACAAAGATTTTAAAACAGATAAAACAACTAGTCTTAGTTTTGAAAATATAAAAAATATTTCACTTGAAGAAATAGAGTATCTTTTCAAAGATGAAGAAAATAAACAAATGGCAAAAAACTTAAGACTTGCAACACTTTTTTCAAATGATGAAAATTTATCTAAAGCTATGTTTAACACAGTATTAGGAAAACCTTTCAATATGGGTTTTACTTTTTTATCAACAAAATATGAAGATAAACACAATTATTTTTCATCACTTAATACAAATAATAGTTTAAGTGATTTATTACATAAAAGTGCAAGTTACAAAATAAATAATGAAAGTCTTAAAACAACTGAGCAAATACCACAAGAACAACTTGATGAGATTTTACTTGAGATTAACTCTTTTTCTTTTTTGGATACTTTAAGTAGTTCATATAAAAATCAGTATGACACATACAAAGATGAAAATAATGACTATTCTTTTTTATACAATGACTACTATTTACAATATGAACAATTAAAACAAGAGTATAAAAATGCTCAAAATCAAAATACAAATCTTATAAAACAGTTCTAAATAACTTTTAAATAGTTTTAAATAAACTCGGTCATATATTTTCTATAAAGTAGGGGAACATAGTTTTTTTGACATTTTTCATTTTTTCGCTCATCAATACTAACAGCTTTAAAAAAAGTATTCCATAGATTTTGAAACATCTGTTCATCATCAGAAACCTTTGGCTCTTCAAAATCTAAAACCTCCTTTACCCCAATAAAATAATCATTTTTTATAAATGCGACTTTTCTATTAATATCATGGATTATGTATTCTTGATTATTTAATCTTTTAAAAAAATGCTTACCTAAAAAATAAACCACATTAAACTTTGTTTCAATCTTTGCATATAAAGTTCCATCTTCAAGCTCTTCAAACCTGGTAAAACCAGTCATTTTATGTACGTGTCTAAAAAGTTCTTTTTGTAAATTATCTATATAAAAAATAGATGAATTGTTTATATTAAAAAGCTCGTCTTTATTTTTAAAGCCATAAATAACAAATGCTAAAAGCTCTATCTCAAACTCTTTTGTATCACACATAAAGGTATTAATAATTTTTTCATAAGATTTTTTATCAAATTTTTCTTCTATTGCTTTTAAAACTTTTAGGGCATTTTGTTCATCTGTTTTTATATATTTTATCTCATCTAAAATCAAGGTTTTAGGTTCATTTCTTAGTATTTTACTAGGTTTATATTTTTTATAAAACACTTCATATACTAGACTTAAAAAACCTTCAAAACTTCCATCATATTGTAAAATCATCTTATATCTCACCTGTTATAGCACTATAATCCATATCAAATAAACTAGGTTGAATTATCTTTTTTTGAGGTGGTCTTACAATGGCTTGTTTTATATCTTCTTT
Organism: Arcobacter pernae; assembly: GCF_049472135.1. Lineage (NCBI taxonomy): Bacteria > Pseudomonadati > Campylobacterota > Epsilonproteobacteria > Campylobacterales > Arcobacteraceae > Arcobacter > Arcobacter pernae. Next base: position 32,760 of record NZ_JBMOVV010000004.1, on the reverse strand, counting down.
ATAAAAAGCCACATCTTTTTGATATTTCCCCTTACAAGTTATAAAATATCTTGCTCTTTTTAGAGATATTTTCAACTTTTTTAAATCCTCAAAATCTAAGTTTTTAAACCTTCTAGCCTTTAGTATTTTAAATACACCTCTTACACCAATACCAGGGATTCTTAAAAGTTCATCTTTACTTGCTTTATTTATTTCCATAGGAAAATATTGTAGATTTTGTAATGCCCAAAAAGTTTTTGGGTCAACATCTTCATCTAAATTTGGATTCTCATCATCTACTATTTCATCCCAAGTAAAATCATAAAATCTCAAAAGCCAATCAGCTTGATAAAGTCTATGTTCCCTAAGTAAAGGTGGTTTAGTAATAATTGCAGGTAGATTTTTATCATCATTTACAGGAATATATGCACTATAATATACTCTTTTTAATAAGGCTTTATCATATAAAACAGAACTTAGTTTTAGTATATCTTTATCACTCTCAGGAGTAGCTCCAACTATTAGTTGGGTACTCATTCCTATTGGCTTTGTTTCTTTTTCTAGACTTATATCTCTTGCATATTTTAGTGGTTGCAAAACTTTTTCTTTTGTTTTATTTGGGGCTAAAAGCTTTAGAGATTTGTTGCTTGGTAGTTCTATATTTGAGCTTACTCTATTTGCTAATGATACTACTTCACGTATTAGTTCATCTGATGAACCAGGAATTAGTTTCACATGGATATAACCATTAAATCTATATTCATGTCTTAATATTTTCAAAGCTCTTAGTATTAAGTTCATAGTATGATCTTCATCTTTTACAATTCCAGAACTTAAAAAAAGACCTTCTATATAATTTCGTTTATAAAAATTTATTGTTATATCAGCAAGTTGTCGTGGCGTAAATGCTTCTCTTCTTATGTCATTTGATTTTCTATTTATACAGTATGAGCAGTCATAAATACAATGATTTGTAAATAAAACCTTTAAAAGAGATACACACCTTCCATCAGCTGTATATGTATGACAAATTCCACTTTTATGAGTAGCTCCTAACTCACCTGTTTTGTAGTTACTATCGCTTCCACTTGAACTGCATGAAACATCATATTTTGCCGAGTCTGCTAAGACTTCCATCTTTTTATATATACTATTTTTCATACTCATATTTTATAAAAATTTTTTAATATATTTGAAAAATATTACAAAATGCAATAAAATTTTATGATACTTTTTCTTTAGATAATTTGTAGAAATTGACATGAAATTTGTATGTTTTACTATTCAAATAGTGTATATTTTATTCTATAATACATAAAATAAAAAATAAAGGAAATTCAATGAGTTTTACATATGATTATTATAACCCAACAACTATTCATTTTGGAAAAGGAAAAATCCAATCTATCACAAATCACATACCAAAAGATAATAAAGTATTAGTAGTTTATGGTGGTGGTTCTATCAAAAAAAATGGTGTTTATGACCAAGTTGCAGCTGCACTTGAAGGTTATGACTGGATAGAATTTAGTGGAGTTGAGGCTAATCCTACTTATGAAACTATGAATAAAGCAGTTGAAGTAGTAAAAGAAAACAATATTGATTTTGTACTTGCTGTTGGTGGTGGTTCTGTTATTGATGGCTGTAAATATCTAATTGCTGCATCATTATATGATGGTGATGCTTGGGATTTCTTAGATGGAAGTGCACAAGTTGAGAAAGCTTTACCTTTAGGTGTTGTTTTAACTTTAGCAGCAACAGGAAGTGAGTCAAATACTGGTTCTGTTATCACAAAAAAAGAGACAAATGAAAAAAGATTTTTTCATTCGGTTTTATCATTCCCTAAATTTGCAGTACTAGACCCAACTGTAATGAGCTCATTAAGTGATAGACAACTAGCAAATGGTTTAGTTGATGCTTTTGTTCATACATGTGAACAGTACATTACAAAACCAAACACTTCTTTAATCCACGATGGTTATGCACAAACTATTTTAAAAGGTTTAGCAAAACTTGCAGATGATTGGGAAAATAGAAGAGATGAGGCGTGGTTAGAAAACTTAATGCTTCTTGCAAATCAAGCTCTAAATGGATTTATAGGAACAGGTGTTGCACAAGATTGGGCTACGCATTTTATAGGTCATGAATTAACAGCATTCTATGGAATTGATCATGCAAGAACACTTGCAATTGTTCAACCATCACTTTTAAGAGTACTAAAAGAAGACAAAAAAGAGAAACTTCTTCAAATGGGAACAGAAGTATTTAATATAAATGAAGATGAAGAAGCAGTAATTAAAGCTATTGAAAATCTATATGAAAAAGTAGGAATTTCTACAAATCTAAATGATTATGAAATAGATGATAAAGTAATAGAAAATGTAATCAAAGGCCTTGAAGCTCATGGTATGACAGCTATTGGTGAAAATGCTAATATCACACTAGAAACAAGTGAAAAAATACTAAAACTTTCTATGAAATAAAATCAACACTCCAACTAAAGGGCTATTTTAGCCTCTTTAGGTGGATAACCAAAATACTTTTTAAAATCTTTTGAAAACTGCGATACAGACTCATATCCCACTGCATAAGCAGTATTATTAACTTGCATATTTTTTTGTTCTATAAAATCTTTTGCTTTATTTAATCTAATCTTTTTTATATATTGTAAAGGAGAGTATGAAGTGATATTTTTAAAGTGTGTATGAAAAGATGAAACACTCATATCCTCTTGTTTTGCTAAAGTAGGGATGTCTAAAGGTTGATTAAAATTATCATGAATACTTTTTAAAGCTTTGGCTATTTTAGCTTCTTGTTTATGTTTTAGAAACATTTTATGTAAAAAATGAGAATTACTATTTGTAGCAATTCTATAGTATAGCTCTTTTAAAATTGAATCACCTAAAATAGCTGATTCTTCTTCTGATTTAAGTGTCTTTAAAAGTCTTAATACTATATCTTCTATTTGAGGGGTTACATTATCTTGGAAAATCCCCATTTGTATCGTTTTACAGTTTTTTGCTTCTTGGTTACTTAGTGATGAAATTATATCAAACATCATTTTTTTATCTATATCTATTACGATACATATAAATGGTTCTTCTTTTGAAGCATATGTTTCACACTCAAAAGGAAGGCTAATAGGAACTACTAAATAGTTATCCTTATTATACTCGAAACTTCTATTTGGTAAATATCCAAGCTTTTTACCTTGCAGTACTAAAATCAAACAAAACTCATAAGTTAAAGGTTGTCTTTTTGAATAATCACTAGTTTTAAAAAGTTTTACACTTTTAATATTTGTTTGGTTTATTAGTTCTTTATTTATAAGTTTATTTGCTTCTTCTAATATTTCTTTATTCATATCATCTCTATAGAATTATTTTTACAATTGTACCATTGTTTACTTCACTTTCAAGTTCAATAGTTCCATTATGAATCTTAACTATTTTATTACAAATAGCCATTCCAAGTCCAGTACCGCCTGAATTTTTGTTTCTACTTTTATCTGTTCTATAAAACTCTTCAAAAATTCTTTCTTGCTCATCTTTAGCAATACCAATTCCTGTGTCTTCTACACTAATTATTGTAGATTTATTTTCTTTATAGCAACTAATTTTTACAACACTATTTTCAAAACTAAAATTAATAGCATTTTTAATTAAATTTTTTATTGCCACTTTTAATAGTGAAGGGTAACCTTTGATTTGACTCATATCTTTGATATTTGCTTCTAGCGTTATCTCTTTTGATAAAGCATAAGATTTTAGTTCAGATATTGATTCTAAAGTTATCTCATCTAAATAAATATCAGTATAGTTATCAGAAATATTTGTATCATTTTTTGCTAAAAAAAGTAAATCATCAATAGTATTTTGAATTCTAAGTACTTCATCTAAACAAACTTCCAAACTATTTTTATATTCACTTTTATCTCTATCTTTTCTTAGGGCTATTTCTATTTCACCTCGTATTATAGTTAATGGAGTTTTTAATTCATGTGAGGCATCACTACTAAATTGATTTATCTTCTTAAAAGAGATTTCTAATCTTTGTAGCAAGTTATTAATTTCATCAATCAATAGATCAACTTCATCATTACTATGCAGTTTTTTAACCCTTTGAGATAAATCAGAAGCATTTATAAGTTTTAAACTACTTAAAATCTCTTCAATTGGTTTAAAGGATTTATAAATCAAAAAGTAACCACCAGTAATTGAAAAAATCAATACTATAGGTATTATAAAAAGTAGAATATAAAATAGATTCTCAAGAGTAGAGTTAAGTATTTTATAGTCTGTTGCTACTTGTACTATATACTCTTGTTTATCTATATCAAATATTATATTTCCAACAATATAATCATCTAATTCATTAAAAAAAACACTGTTTTTCTTTGTTTGTTTATCATTTATTGATATTTCAGAAGGGAAGTTTGTACTATTTATAACTTTTTTTTCTTTATTGTTTTCAACAAGTCTTATATATAAAGGGCTGAAGTTATACTCTTTTTCTTCATTATATAAACTAAAATGTAAATTTGTTTTGTGATCTAGTATATCATCAACAACATCTAAAATTATTACTTTTAATGATGTTTGCATTTTATCTAGTGTTGATATTTTAAGAGTTTTATATATTGATAAAGATAAGATTATCAATATGATAAATTGAATGATGATATTATAGATTAAAAGTTTTTTCTTTATTGATATATTAGTCTTCACTTATTTTAAACCCCATTCCACGAACTGTCTTAATAAGCTTTTTTTCAAAAGGTTTATCTATTTTATTCCTTAATCTATAAATATATACATTTATGATATTGCTTATATTGCTATCTTCCATATTACTTAATGAAGATAAAATCACACTCTCTGATAAAACCTTATTTTTATTTCTAACTAAATACTCAAGTAGAGAAAACTCTTTTGCAGTTAGTTCTATTTTTTGATTTGCTCTTTGTGCAGTTTTTGTTAATAAATCCAATTGTAAATCATCAATTTTTAAAACTGTAGTTTGATTTTCACTTTTAACTCTTAGCTGAACTCTTATTCTTGCTAAAAGTTCATTAAAAGAAAAGGGCTTTGCAAGATAATCATTTGCACCTATATCAAGACCTTTTATTGTATCTTCAGTGCTATTTTTTGCAGTAAGCATTATAATAGGAGTATTTATATTTTGGGCTCTAAGACTTTTGCAAACCTCAATGCCATCTTTTATAGGAAGCATAATATCTAATAAAATAACATCATATTCATTTACGCTAGCAAGATAAAAACCTTCATCCCCATCTAAACTAAAATCAACACTATATGCCTCTTCTTCTAAACCTTTTTTTAAAAAATTTACAATTTTTATATCATCTTCAACTATTAAAATTTTCATAAATATCCTATTTTGATAAGTTACAAAAATTATATTATAAAAAGATGAATTTAAAATGAATACTAGTTATAAACTAGATTTAAAAGTGTTATTTCACTGTTTGCTTTATATCTAAAATCTATACCCCAAGTACCAATTCCTTTATTTACATATATTGCTGTTTTATTTATATAATGAAGTCCAGATAAAAAGGGCTGAACTAATTTTACTACATAATGAAAAGGGTAGATTTGTCCACCATGTGTATGTCCACATAAAAAAACATCAACATTGTTTTTTACTGCATATGTATAATCTTTTGGCTGATGAGCAAGTAAAATTCTATTTTCACACTTAACTAATAAATCCAATAAAGATTTTTCATTTCTTTTTATTCTAAAAAATTTAGAGAATCTATCGCTTAGACCTGCTAATGCAATTTTTTCATTATTAAACTCTAAAAACTCGATTTTATTATCTAAAAATATTATCTCATTTAATATATCTTTTAAATCTTTTAATCCATAAAACAAGTCATGATTTCCACTTATATAATAGGCATTTTTTAAACTATTTAGAAGTTCAAGTTTATCTTTAATAGCAATAGCTTTACAGTCTATAATATCTCCTGTAATTACTAAAATATCGTAATCTATAGTTTCACATAAATTTATAAGCTTTTTTATTGATAAAATATCTGTCTTTTTATTTATATGTAAATCACTAATATGTAGTATTTTAAACTTGTTTAAACTTGATTTATTTACTAAAATATTTAAACTATTTATATCATTTATTTTCATTGAAAACTCTTTGTAAATCCTCTTTTGATTCTAAAAAATCAATCTTTTTTACAACTAATTTATCTAGCTTATATAAAGTTATAAAATTTTGCTTTTCTTTAAAGTTATTGTTCTTTTCATCATATACTAGTAATATATTATGTTTAAAACTTCTCATTTTAGGAATAGCAAACATTTTTAATATAATTGAGGGCATTTTTGAGATATTTACAATAAATACTGTATTATTTTTTGTTAAAAAGCCTTTATTCTCTTCAATAAAACTATTTATTGTTTCAGAGCTATTTTTTTCAAAAGAAACAAGCATATATTTTATATCTTCATCAATAGTGATTTTTTTATCAAACTGATTAAACAAAGAGAATTTATCAATTTTTTTACTTACTTCATAAGTACTACAAAAGGCATAGTTAGCAAATAAAATACAGATGATTATTGTAAATTTTTTCATATTACATTGCCTTAAAATCTAAGATATATTTAACATCAATTCTATCTCTAACAGTTAAAAAAAGTAAAGTAGGTGGTTCTAAATTAAAATCTGTTAGATTTATATCAAATGTGCCATCAAATATAATATCCTCTTTTTCTTTTTTTATTTTTGCTATACTTTTTACTTTTCTACTTACTTTATTTAAAGATAAATAACCCTCTATCTCATAGTTTTGTTCATCAATTTTTTTAATACTTATAAAATCAAAACTAATTTTTGGGTTTATCTGAGAATTTAACAGTTCATACATATTTTTATCTCTATCAAGATTATCACTTACTAATTTAATACTATCAAACCAAACAGCTCCTTTTATACTTGAAATAGTATTGTCAAACTGAATATTAGAACTTATATTTGTAGTATAAGGATCAATACTACTATCGCCAAAAACTTCAGTATGTGCTTGAATTTTTCCTTCTTTTAAAACTAAATTATCAGCATTTAAAGCACTTAGAACACAGATAATTAGAAATATTAATTTATACATTTTTTCTCCTTTATTGAAATATTATGCGTACTTAAAACTTTTATTAATGAAACTAAAAAGATAATTGGTACATATAAAGTTAAATTTTCTAAAGCTACAAATAATCCAGCTCCTGATGCTATCCAACCAATAAAAACCATATAAATACAAATAGTCTTGAAATCTTTTTTTATAATACTTCTTAAAATTGTTACATTGTAATATGAAATAACAAATGGATAAACAAGGGCTAAAATAGCTGCTTCTTGTAAAAAGTAAAAAAGATAACTTAAGGCAAATAGTAAGATTATTAAAATCTCATTTTCAAATTTCTCAAATTTAAATGCAAAAGCAGCTAAAACACCTATTATATGAAAAACTATTATTTCAATTGTAAAACCATCTCTCCAAATAGAAATAGATATATCTCTTGATAAAGTTTCAAATAAAGCAGAATCTAAAAAAACCCATAAAACCATTGAAAATAATGAATATGAATAGCTTGGTAAACTTTTAATACTCTTGGCATTTTTAAGTAGCAGTACACTTATCAAGCATATTAAAGAAAAACTTAATGCAATAAATTGTCTACTTGCAGGTTCTATTACAAAAAGTGCAGTTCCTAAAGCATATGATAAGCCTAAAGCACTTGCTAATTGTATTACCGAACTCTCTTTTATTTTTTCAATTATTAAAGGAGCTAATCCTCCTACACTTAAGCCTAATAAGAAAAGTAAGATTTTTGAGAAATCTGGATATGCTAAACTTACACAAAATTGTAATAACAATAGTAAAACTATTTTATTTTTAGAAGATAATTTAACAAAGTAAACTAATATTGACCCTACAATTCCACCAATAGCTAAAGGTGAAATAGCATAAATATTTGATGAGAAATACTCAACAATTCCTGTTTGTGCAATCAATAAATAAAAGCAAAGTTCAAAAGATATGAATATTGGTAAAGCTAGTTTTGATAACATTTTAACTCCTTTTTGTAAAAAATTAAGAAAAACAGCATTGAAAAAGATAAATCAAAAACTGTAATAAAAAGTGCTTCATAAGACAAACTTCCATTTAAATATAAAGCAAAGAACATTGAGCTGACAAAAACTCTAATTAGTGCCGTAAGTAAGGTAAACTCATATTGCGAGTTTTTAGAATTAAAAGCAAAATAGTGCATTACTCCTGTAGTAAAAACAAAAATAAATACAATATACTCATAGCTATTCGTAAATTTAAAACCTAATAATGGATATAAATAACTTCCAAGGAAAATCAAAATAATTCCAGTTGAACCATCACTTAAAGCACCTAATAGATTATATTTTTGTAAAGAGTTTAATTTTAAATCTACTTTTATTAGTTTAAAAAAAGATATAAAAACTACTATTCCAAATAGAGTTCTTAAAGCCCATAATATTTGTATATCTCCTTTTATAACACCTGCTTGAATAAATCCTGAAATACTTAAAACTAAAAAAATTCCTAAAATCCCAAATAAATAATAGTTGTAAAACTTTATATCTTTTAAGCTATTTATATGATTTGCTAAAATTGCAAAACTCATAAATAAAATTGAGATTCCCATTGCTACATGTGCATGAGCTACAATCAAATCATTTCTATGAAATAACCATCTAAGCTGCGGAATAAAAAGAATATTTCCCTCAATATCAACAAACAAAAAGGCTAATATAGATATTAATAAAACATATTTAGGAGTTTTAGATATATTTGCATCTTTAAACCATCTATAAAGTAAAGGAATATAAAACAGAGTTAAATACTGTAAAAACCACTCTTGGTTATAAGTTAAAGAATCAAAAAAACTTCTATATAAAACAGAAAAAATATAAAAAACAAATGGAATAATCCAAAAGATATGCCATCTTGCAGTAAACTCTCCTTTATCTAAAAGTTTTATGATTAAATAATATATTGGAATTAAAGCAAAACTCATACCTAAAGTATTATCTCCATGAGGACCACTAATTGTACTTTCAACTTGTCCAATTACTGGGTTCATTAATATCAAAAGGCTGAAAGGTGCAATTACTACAATAGCAAGTGATATTTTTATCCATAAAGGTTTTACTTCATATAGTTTTATGTACTCATATAATGCAAGGGCATAAAAAACTCCGCTAAGAGCTAAGATAAAGTTTAGTTCATAGGGGAAATCATAAAAAGCTAAACCTCTTGTATTTCCTAAAAGTAAACTACTCATCATAAAAACTAAAAATATATACCAAAAAATCGAATAAAGTTCTAAATATCTAAGTCCTTTGTCACTTTTAATTCCATCTTTATTGATTAATAAAAATGGTAAATATGAAAGCATTAAAGGTATAAATCCATATAACATTAATGAAATATGTAATGATCTTACATTTGATGGTAGTAATGTATTAGAATCTATAGAAAAACCTAATAGATTTATAGAATAAATTATTCCAAAAAATATCCCTAAAAAAAGAAAAATCAAAGAGATTTTAAAATTTTGATTTATAAAATTATTGAATTTGTCCATCTTTCACCTCAATTATTCTATGTGACATCTTTGCTAGAGTTTTGTCATGAGTCGCAACGATTACTGTTACACCATCTTTAGATAATTCTTGAAAAAGTTTAAAAACCTTTAAAGAGTTTTTTGAATCTAAATTACCAGTTGGTTCATCGGCAAAAATCACTTTTGGCTTATTTATAAGTGCTCTTGCAATTGCAACTCTTTGTCTTTGACCTCCTGATATTTCATTTGGAAATTTATTTAAAAGCTCACTTATATCTAGTAACTTAAAAAGTTCCAGCACCTCTTTATCTAAGGCTTTTTCATTTGCAATTTTTACATTTTCAGCATTTGTAAGATAGTTTATTAAATAGTGAAATTGAAAAATAAATCCAATATTCTCTTTTCTAAACTTATCAATGTTTTTTATATCTTTATAGTTTCTATTCTCAAAAAACAGTTCTGCATCTTTTTGCTTTAAAAGTGTAGATAGTATTGAAAGTAGGGTAGTTTTACCACTTCCACTCTCACCAATAATAGATATAAACTCACCTTTTTCTATATTTAGATTTATATTTCTTAATGCTACATCGCCATTGTAATCATGAGATAAACCTTTTACTTCTATTATCATATTTTATCTCCTTGCATTAAGATTATTGGATCAATTTTTGATACATTTAAAGCAGGAATTATTGAGCCAATTACAGCCATCAAAAGTGAACAAATAAATAGTGTAAGGCTTAAAGAACTACTTAGATGAGCATTTATATATCCGTGAAATAGCTCAAATTTTTCAATTATTAAAAGAAACATATTTGCTATAAAAAATGCACAAAGAAAACTAATAAAACCCAAAATTGCTGTTTCTAAAACTATTTGATTTATAATTTTTCCTGTAGAGATTCCTATAGCTTTTTTTATACCAAATTCACTTTTTCTTTGATTTACAGTAATACTCATAATACTTACAACACTTAAAAGTCCCATACAAAAAGCAACAGAGGAAATAAGTTTTGAAGAAGTTCTGATAATTTCAAATTGATTATAGTTGTCTATAAAACTATTTGTTGATTTAACTTCAATATCGTTTGATAAACTTTGTGTAGCTTTAATAATTTGGTCAATCTCTTTTTGGATATTTGTATTTACTAAAATAAATGAAGCTGATTTATTAAAAATTTTTGAAGCTTGATTTATATTTAAAACAACGCCACCATTTTCAAAACCTATTTCACTTTCAAATACACCAGAAATTTTATATGAATATTTTGAGATATTTATACTCTCTTTATTTTTTAAAGAATCATAGATTGATTTTCCAACTAAAACTTCATTTTGTTTAGGATAAGAGCCTTTTATTAATGAGTAGTTTGAAAATCTATTTTTTGTAGCACCATAAACAGCAACAATTGGAAGTTCTTCAACAGGACTTGCTCCAACAATAACAGCTGAAACTTTTTTAACTCCTTCTATTTTCTCTATTTTATCAATCAATTTTATATCAACATTAGAAAAGAATGTATCAGAAATCTTTGCCTGAGTTATTATAATATCCCCATCACTTTTAAGCATAGAAGAGTACATATAAATAACTCCATTTGAAATTGAACTAATCAAAAAGATAGAACAAATACTAAGAGTTAAACTAAAAAGTATTAGTAAGGTTTTAAGTTTATTAGCTTTTAAAGCTTTTAAAGCAGTTCGCATATATCTCCTTTTATTATAGAAAATATAGCTGTAAGTGATGAACTAAATATGAATTAAGTATGAACTTTTATTCATAAAAAAGTTTTTTGATATAGTCATTTGCAGTTTTTAAATGTTCATTTAGTTTATCTTCTGACATTCTATTTAAAAGAGAGATTTGCATTTTCATTCTTGGATTATCTTTAAATAAATGTGAATATTTATGTAAAAACCTCCAATATAAAGCATCAAATATTTTACACCAAGGCTCTTTTTTTGAGTAATCACTCATTTTTATTAGATAATTAGAACTTGCAATATATGGTTTTGTAGTTATACTTCCTCCATCACTAAAACCACTCATACCATATACATTTCCAACCATTACCCAATCATAGGCATCTATGTAGTTTTTCATAAAGTATTCATAAACATCATTTGGTTTTATCTCTAATAATAAAAAGATGTTTCCTAAAATCATAAGTCGCTCTATATGATGAGCATAAGCTGTTTTATCTACTTTTTTAATTACATCATCAAGTATATCTATGCCACTTTTTGCTTCTAAGATTGCTTTTGGCATAGAATTTTTAAACTCAAAGAAATTAGAGTTTCTAAGTCTTACACCATCATCTTCATAGATTTTGAGCATAAACTCTCTCCAACCTATAATCTGTCTTATAAATCCTTCTTTTGCATTATAGGGTGCATCTGCATTTACTATCTTTTCTATTACATAATTTAAATCAAGTAAGCCTATATTTAAACTACTTGAGATATTTGAGTGAAAAAGATAAATTAGATTTGTATCTTTAGTAATAGCATCTTGATAGTCTCCAAAGTTTTCAAACTTCTCTTTTATAAAATAGTCAAGTTGTAGTCTAGCCTCATCGAAAGAAATAGGGTAGTTAAACTCATCACTAATACCAATGAATTTAAACTTTCTACAATACTCTTTGGCTTCAAGTATATATCTATTTTCATAAGAAAGTGTTGCAGGAATAAATATATCTTTTGGAAGTTTCTTTCTATTTTCACTATCAAAACTATACTTTCCATATAAAGGCTTTCCATTTTCCATAAAAATATTAAGCTCTTTTCTTCTATTCATATAAAAATGATGCAAAAACTTTGATTTATCATTTGGGTGTATAAAGTTTGGGTTTTTTAAAGTATTTATTTTTTGAAAGTTTGGGTAGACTTTTTTTTCTAAATAGTTATCAAAAAGTTCATAAACAAAAACTTTTTCATTTTTATATTTGGCTAAATAAGTCTCATCTTCATAATACTCAACTTCAAAACCTTTTTCTTTTAGATAGTTCTCATAAAACTTCATAGAGGCTCTATGAAGTACTAGCTTTTGTATATGAAATTCATATTGTGTAAAAAATAAAGGCTCTTCAACTAATACAATCTTTTTATTTCTAAAATTTGTAATATCTTCAAAAAGTTGGTGAGGATATACTAAAAAAAGTTCCATTAAAATATTCTTCTTACAGGTTCAGGTGAGGGCTTAGCAAAATAGTAACCTTGAGCAAAATCAACACCTAGTTTTTTTACCATACTTAACTCTTCTTGTGTTTCAATTCCTTCAGCTAGAATCTGAATATGATTCTCAACACAAATTGACTTTAAGGCTTTGTAAACTGATTGTTTTAATTCATTTTTATCAATACCATCTATTATATTTCTATCAACTTTTATAATATCAGGCTTTATATCAATAATCATATTTAAAGAAGAGTATCCCTCTCCAACATCATCTAAAGCTATTTTAAAACCTTGTTCTCTATAGTAATTCAAGATTTGTTTTAGATGCACTTTATCTTCAACATTTTCAGTCTCAACTACTTCAAATATAATATTTCTTGGGTCAAGTTCAAGTTGATTTGCCCATCTTACAGTACTTTGTAAACAAAACTTTGGGTCATAAATAGCTGTTGGCAAGAAGTTTATAAAAACCTTACTATTGATTTTTTTAACAGCAGCTGTTTTTAGTGCAGACTCACGACAAAGTTTATCTAATCTAAAGTTTGTATCATTTCTAGATGATTTTTCAAATAAGTCATTTGGGTACATCAAATCACCGTTTGGTAAAACACCTCTAGTTAAACACTCATAAGCATAAATACTACTTGATTGAACATCAATTATAGGTTGAAAATGTGTAGTTAAACTTTCACTTTCTAATATTTCAAAAAAGCTATTATCTTTTATAAAATTTAAGTATATATTTAAAGGTTTTGCTTTTAATACAGAAGAGATACTTAATATTTCACAACTTGTTTCAACAAAAACTTTTATTTCATTTTGTTCAAACAAAGTGAAATTTTCGTCAATAAACTCAAGATTCTTTTCAAAAAAGTCTCTAGCATCATTTACATCAATAGTACAAATATTCTCTTTTAATCTAAGATTATTAATATCTTTAAAAACAAGTTTACATTTTCTTAATAGTTCAGGAACTATTGTTATAAAATGAATAGATGCTTTTTCATTTTTTATACAAAAATTTTCATTACATATACAACTCATAATTACTCCTTATGGTGCTAATCTGTTTATTTCCCAACTATTATCTTCATTTAATGTATATTCAAATCTATCATGTAATCTATCTTTTCCGCCTTGCCAAAACTCTATGGTCTGAGGAATTATTTTATATCCACCCCAAAAAGAAGGAAAAGGAACTTCACCTTTTGAGAACTTGTTTTTAATCTCATCAAACTTTGCTTCAAGTAAACTTCTTGAGCTTATAACCTCACTTTGATGTGAAACCCAAGCTCCAAGTTGACTCCCTTTTGGTCTTGATAAAAAATATTTCATTGAAGCTGTTTTACTAATCTTTTCAATTCTGCCTTCTATTTTTACTTGTCTTTCTAAGCCTAGCCATGCAAAATGAACTGCGGCATAAGGATTTTCATCAATTTGTTTTGCTTTTTTACTTTTATAGTTTGAGAAAAATACAAAACCATCAGTATCAAAGGTTTTAAGTAAAACAGTTCTAATTGAGGGTTTCATATCTTTTCCAACAGTAGCTAAACTCATCGCATTTGGTTCGATTAGTTTTGCATCAATTGCTTGGTTAAACCAAAGCTCAAACTGTTTAAAAGGACACTTATTTAAATCATCAAAATCTAAACCTTTAGTCATATACTCTTGTCTCATTTTTGATAAATCAAGCATAATCAACCTTTATTGTTTAATAATAGTTATTACAAGTTCACCTACTGTAAAACCAAACTTTTTCATTTTAGAGTGGTTTATAATCACTCCATCTTCTTGTAAATGTAACCAATCTTTTACATCTATATTGATAATAGAGTTATTATAAGGAACTTCCATCGTATAATCTATCATTACTGTATTACCATTTGACTTAAGTATTCCTTGTCCTACAATATCAGAAGCCGTACCTATATACTCATTTTCATTTTTTGTAGGAATTAATGTCCAAACTCTTCTTTGTTTTTCTCCATCATCATAAACAAAATACTCATCTAATGTTCCAACTCCATCATCATCCCACGAGCCAATCATTTTTGCTTTAAAAGATTTGATTATTTTGCCACTTCTATCTTTTACTAAACCATATGCCTTAAGTTCACCGTTAAAATACTCTTTTACAATAAACTTAGGAGTTTTGTTATTAAAATCTTCAAGTTTCATAGAACCACATCCTGTAAAAAGAAGTGCTATAAATAGCACAACTAGTAGATTTTTTGTTTTCATGCAACTAAACCTTTATTTAGGTGCATATTTTGATCTCTTGTAAATACTACTTGTACTAGATTTACATTTCTAGTTAAAAAAGCAGCTTCACAATAGTTTAAATACATTTTCCACATTCTAATAAAATAATCATCAAAGCCTAAAGCCTTAATCTCATTTATTTTTTTAGTAAAGTTTTCATACCAGATATTTAGAGTTTTTGCATAATCTTCTGTGAACTCTTCCATATGTAAAAGATTTAATCTTGTATTTGTACTTGTACTTTTAAGTATTCTAGAAACGCTTGGAAGATGACCACCAGGGAAAATATACTTTTGAATAAAATCAGTTCCCTTAGAATAAGACTCATATCTGTTATCAGGCATTGTGATAATCTGTAAGGCTAAAACACCACTTGGCTTTAAAAGCTCTTCACATTTTTTGAAGAATATATCAAAATACTCCTTCCCAACTGCCTCAAACATCTCAACTGCTATAATCGCATCATATTTACCTTCTAAA
This sequence comes from Arcobacter pernae, assembly GCF_049472135.1. NCBI lineage: Bacteria > Pseudomonadati > Campylobacterota > Epsilonproteobacteria > Campylobacterales > Arcobacteraceae > Arcobacter > Arcobacter pernae. The sequence goes on along the minus strand of NZ_JBMOVV010000004.1, from coordinate 17,218 downwards.
TCCCTATAATCTTTTAAGAAAATATCAATACTTTCTTCAATCTTATTCTCTTTAAACTTTTGCTCACAAAGCTTTTTTTGCTCGGTGCTTAGAGTAACTGTTGTTACTTTACATTTTTTTTCTTTTGCTAAATGCATTGCCATAGAACCCCAACCAGATCCTATTTCAAGTACATTGTCACCTTCTTTTATATTTAGTTTATTTGCTAAATGAGAAATCTTTCTTTTTTGTGCATCATAAAGTGACTCATCTGGATTTTCAAATATTGCTGCTGAGTACATCATAGTTTCATCTAAAAATAGTTTATAAAAATCATTCGATAAATCATAGTGTTCTGATATATTTTTTCTAGAGTTTTTCTTTGAGTTTTTTCTTAAAAGATGTTTTGCTTTATTAAAGTGTGGCAAAATATTTATAAAGAAGTTGTTTTTATCATGTTCACTTTTTACTCCTAAATTATCAGAGTTAATTAAAGCTAATTCGATTAGTTTTGTTAAATCATTTGTTTCAAAGTCTTCATCCATATAACTCTCTGCAAATCCAACATCTCCATATAAAGCTATTTTTGAAAAAAAACTATAACTATTTAATTTTAAAAATACTTCTTTTTCTTCTTTGTTTCCATAATAGTTTATTTCATTATTTGGAAACTGTACTTTTAAATTTCCTTGTTTTAATTTTGAAAAAAAAGAGTGTCCGAATTTATGCCATAACCTTTTCATTTTAATATCTCCTTTTTGTATCTATATCTTCTACGCTGTTAAATTTCAAGCCTTTTTTATATAGCTTCAAGGATTGCCATAAAGTCCTTGTTACTACAAAAAAAGTTAAAAAAGTGTGCTTTAAAAATAGTTTTATAATGCTTTTATTTGAGAACTCCAAAGGCGTTCCACTAAAAGATGCTGTTAACATTTTTTTATTCTCTTCAAATAAATCTATTTTTAAAGCCACGTTTGATTTGTCATATCTAAATAAAAAACTATAATCCCCATCTCTCTTGAAAAAAGGTGATACATACATATCTTTTGGAATTTCGCCTCTATAAAGATTATGACCTCTATGGTGTAATTTTACAGGATATATAACTCTTCCACCATTATAATTATGAACTTCTGCTAATATATAATCAAGTTCATCTTTTTCATTAAACAGTAAAAGTAAACTAATAGGATTAAATACAAAATTTAAAATTCTAGGAAGTGTTATAAATCTAGTTTTTGTAGGTTTTTGAATATCAAACTTTTTTAAAAGTTCATCAATATTTGATAAAAAATTTTCTTGTTTACCAAAATGATCTTTACTTTTAAAAGAGAAAAGATTGAGTTTATTATATGAAAACAATTTAGTTTTTAGTTCATCTAAACTATTTGTATCAATATCTAACATAAAAAATTTATACTTAAAATCATGACTTTTAGGTAAAAACCTTTTGTGGTAGATTACACCATCGTAAAATTGGTGAGCACTCATAACTCACATCCTAACTTAGAAGCTATTGTATTTGCACTCCAAAGTCCATCTTCATGGAAACCATATCTCCAATATGCACCTGCATAATAAGTATTATTCTTTCCATTTATTTCATCTCTTCTAGTTTGTGCTTCTATCGCTTTTTTATCAAACTGTGGGTGAGAGTAAGAGATTCGCTCAATTACTTTTTCAACATTATCAATCTCATTTAATGAAACAAAATAGTCTTTATTAGTCTTTAAATTTTGTAAGGTATTTATCCAATACGATAAAGTTACTGCATTATTGTTATTTTTATCAGTTTTATAGTTCCATGCTGCATAAATCTTTTTATTTGGATATAAAACATTATTATCATTATGAAGTAAGGCATCGTTAGATTTATATTTAAAACATTCTAAAATTTCTTTTTCTTTTGATGTTGCATCATCTAAAAGTTCTAATGCATCTGGTGCATGCATTGCAAATACAACTTTGTCATAAATTCTTATTTTATTATTTTCAAAAGTTATGCATACTTTATTTCTTTTTCTTTCTACTTTTTTAATATTTGAATTTAGGAAAATTTCACCTGATATTTTTTCTTTTATTTTATTTACGTAATTAATACTACCATTTGATACAGTTAACCACTGATGATGTGTAGTAACACCTAATAAACCATGATTCTTGAAAAATTGTAAAAATGTTCTTGCTGGGAAATCATTCATTTTATCACTTGGTGTTGACCAAATAGAAGCACCCATTGGTATGATATATCTTTCTTTAAAAGCATTTCCATATTCACTTAAATATTCACCTAAATCTTTATTAAGATCTAAGCTATTCTCATCTAAGTCATTATTGGCTTTTTTATTAAATTTCATAATATCATTTATCATACTATAGTGAGAGAAGTTAAAAAGATTTTTCTTCTGAAAGAATAAACCTCCAATAGAGTTTCCATTATAAGCAATATTTTTATCTTTATCCCAAAAGCCAAAACTCATATCACTTTTTTCTATTTTTACATCAAGTTTTTTGAAAAGTTTAGTTAAAAGAGGATATGTTTCATAGTTAAAAACTAAAAAACCAGTATCAACTCCAAACTTAGCTCCATTCTCTTCTACTTGCGTAGTTCTTGCGTGACCACCAAGTCTATTCTCTTTTTCATATAAGTCAACATGGTGTTTTTGGCTTAGAAGATACGCACTACCTAAACCGCTAATTCCTGCTCCTAGTACTGCTATTTTCATTTGTATCTTCCTTTTTTATCTTGTTTAGTATAAATTAATTTACTTGTGTCAATATAATCACTTAAAAAATCTATTATTTTTTCTTTTTCATCATTACTAATAAAAGGTTTTCTACTCATAATCCATAGATTTTCTAAATCATCATCTGCAACAACAGCACTTTTGTAATCATTAAGGTAAATCACATTGTATTTTTTTGAAAAAATCCAAAAATAAGTCATTTCCATACTTGACATTGAGTTGTTGTTTAAAGCTTCAGCTATACCTTCATAAGAAATTAGCTCTCCACCAATTTCATTTTTAAAACATCTGTTGAATACTTTATATTTGCTAGTATCTATTAAATAGTATTCAACAGTTGAGGCTACACAGTTTTCTTGGAAACTGTTAAAGGTGCGAGCTACTTCGTACCAAATTCCACTAAAAGATTTAGGGTCAACAAATTGGACTGACTTTAAAGGCTTTGAATGTAACAATGAGAACATAGCTAAAATAACAAATAATTTTACACTCATAATCAACCCTAAATATTTTAGTTAATTAAATAATAACAGTTATCAAATACTTTTAATAGCTGTTTTTTGTCACTTTATAAAAAACTAAACTTTATTTTTAGCAATTAAAATTATTGAAATTATCTTAAGAATAACTGGAAGTATTGAATATAAAATAGAAAGTATAAATAAAGAAAAATTAGTTGGATTATCTATATCAAATGAAACCAATTCTAAAATTGTAAAAGTTATAAAAACAGCAAGAGCTAAAGCTAGTTTTGTAAGCATCGCCCAAAAACCAAAAAGGGTTCCTGATATTTCTTTTCCAAGTTTTTTAGAGTTTTGTGCAATATCAGCTTGAATAGAAGAGGGTAAGGCCATATCAGCACCTAAACAAAGTCCTGTAAAAAATGTAATAAAAGCAAATTTGATATAATCACCTTCATTTAAAAAAGGTGTTAAACAGAAGAAAAATGAAGCAAAAGCCATTGATATAATCCATGTTTTTCTCTTACCTATCTTTTTTGAAAAGTTTAACCAAAAAGGTACGGCAATAATTGCAGATAAAAAGTACAAGATTAGTAAAGCCCCTGTAAATTGTGGTGTTTTAAGATAGTATTGAACATAAAATAAAAACAGCGTTGCTGGAATAGCATTAGCAAGATTATTTATAATAAATGCAAAAAACAAATTTTTCTGTTCTTTAAATTTTTCATAAAAGCTTTTTATTGAATCTTTAAAACTAATAGTTATATTTATACTATTTTGCTCTTTTATGTTTAAAGCAAAGAAAACTAAAACCAATGGTAATACAAAGACTAAAACATAAAATATTAGCTCCAAACTTCTTTTTGAATCTGACGAAGCATTAAATAAAAAAGGAATAAGTAAAGCTACTAATACACCTATAATTGTAAATATTTCTCGACTAAAAGACAATTTTGAATTATCAAAACTATTTTTACCAATAGTTGCATTTAAAGCAAGATATGGAATATTAATTAAACTCCAAGAAATATATGTAATGATTGAAAAGAATATAAGCGAAAAAGTAGGGTAATTATTAAAAGGATTTATTAAAAAATAAAAAGAAATTAAAAGAGAAAAAGCTCCTATAACAATCAAACTTTTTTTAGAAAAATATCTATCACTTAAATTTCCTATAAAAGGATCAGCAAACATATCAAGTAGTCTTGCAAAAAAGAGTAAAGCTGCTACAAGTGCTGTGTTTAGTCCTATATCTTGTACATAAAATGTAGGTAAATAAATGTATAAAGGCATTCCTAATATAGCTATTGGTATAGCTAAAACACCATAATTTAAAACCCTTTTATTAGTCATGCTTTTATCTTATTTTTTATAAACCTCAATACTGAGTTTAAAAAAGGAATCTTTTCGTAAATATTAGAAGCAGAATCCCAATAATCTATATGAGACATGACTTTATTTTCACTATTTAATTCAACTCTACTAACACCTGTAAAGCTTTCTATATTTCTGCTATTTTTATATTTAAAGATGAAGTTCCATTGTAAATAAGCTATATTATCCTTTTGAATAATCTCTTTTACAATAAACCTAGGTTCTTCTACTGTTTTATACATATGGTCAAATATTTTGTAAATAGCATCAATTCCTTTTGTTTTTTGAAAAGGATCTTCAAAATAAACATCATCACTAAATATCTTTTTGTACTCTTCAATAGAAATATCTTTGTTTAAGTTTTCAAAAAACAAGGCATAATTTTGTATATATTTTTCATAACTCATTTTAACAATCCTTTCGTAATTGCTAAAGAAACTTTATATGGTAATATCTTTAGTAAGTACAAGAAAAATGAGAGTTTAAAAGGAAATTTAATCTCAAATCTGTAAGATTTATTTAACTCATGAAATATTTTTAAAGCAGCATAGTTACTAGTCATTAATTGGGGCATTTCAAAATCATTTTTATTTGTAAGTCTTGTTTTGACAAAACCATGATTTATTATTTGAAGTTCAATATTTTTTCGAATCAACTCTGGCTGTATTGCTTGTGCAAAACTAACAAGAGCTGCCTTACTTGCTCCATAAGCTGCTGCATTTGGTAAACCAAAATAACTCGATAAGCTAGCATTCAAAACTAATTTACCGAAACCTTGATTTTCAAACTTTGAAGTAATAATATCTGTTAATCTAACAGCACCTAAATAGTTTATATTTATCATCTCTTCAAACTTTTCAATATCAAGAGAGTTTAATGATGTGCTTTCATATACCCCTGCATTAAAAATACATACATCTAAATAATTTAGTTTTGACCAAACATAATTTATTGCGTTTATAATAGAGTTTTTATCTTCAACATCAATACTTTTTATAAAAAGTGTTTGTTTAAATGCAAGTTTTAAACTATTTAATTCATAAGATTCTTTTGCATTCCGTGAACTTGCAACTACTATATAACCATTTTGTAAATATAGTTTTGTAAGTTCATATCCAATACCACTACTAGCTCCTATAATCCATATATTCTTAGACATAATATATCCTTTATTTAAAAAGACTCGTATAGTATGCAGCTTTATTAACTACTAATTCTTTATTACTCCAGATATCATTTATAACAGAAACCATATCTGGGTTAAATTGCATAAGAGTTTTAACACTATTTGTATTTATTCCTCCAATAACGCACACAGGTATTTCAAGTTCTTCTTTTGCTTTTTTAATCAAATCTACAGGCACTAATTTTGAGTTAGGCTTTGTGATAGAATTAAAAAAAGAACCAAATGCAACATAATTAGCCCCATCATCTTGCATTGTTTTTGCAAGCTTTAGATTTCCATAACAAGAAACCCCAATTATTCCTTTAAATTTTTTTCTAATCTCTTTAAAATCTTTATGATCACTTTTTCCAATATGTAAACCATGACATTGTAATTTTATAGCTAAGTCAATTCTGTCATTTAAAATAAAAGTTGCATTGTAATAATCACAAAGGGCTTGTATTTGTTTTACTTTTTCTTCGATTTCTTCATCACTACTTACTTTATCTCTTAATTGAACAACTTTAGCACCACCTATTAAAGCTTTTTTTATATCCTCATATAAAGTACTATTAGGTGTTAGAACATCATCGCTAATTACATATAAACCTTTTAACATGTAAAGCCTTTTAAGTTATGCTTTATTGGACCATTCCCATTACCTAAATTTGGTGCATTTACAATAGCTTCATATATATACTCTTTTGCTTTTGTAATAACTTGTTTTATATTATCATCATATGATAATAGTGTTGCTATTGCTGCACTATAAGAACATCCTGTACCATGAGTATTAGACTCATTTGCTCTTTTTGTTTGAAAATACTCTAACTTTCCATCACTTGTTTTTAAAACATCAACAGCAAAATCACTGTTATCTTCTATATCTTTAAATAATATATTTGTTCCAAAATTATCACAAGATAAAATATCTTCAATAGTTTCTACATCAAAAAAGAGTTTTGCCTCATACTTATTTGGTGTAATCAGTGTTGCATAAGGAAAAATCTCCTTTAGACTCTCAATACATTCATCATCTAAAAGTTTTGAATTTGCTCTTGAAATAGCAACTGGATCTAAAACAACTGGTATAGTAAGTTTTAATATAAAATCTTTTACAACGTTTATTAACTCTTTTGAGCCTAACATGCCAATTTTTACTGCTTTTATATCAAAATCACTTGTAACGCTGTTTATTTGTTCTTTTACAAAGCTAGGCTGTAAAGGTACAACACCTTGTACTCCTAAGCTATTTTGAGCAGTAACAGCAGTAATTGCTGTAGTCATAAAACCATTATGATAAAGGGAACTTTTTATATCTGCTTGAATACCAGCTCCACCACCACTATCACTACCTGCTATTGATAAAATAGTATTCATAACTGAATCCTTTTTATTTGTATTATAGTGTCAGTTTAGCTGTAAATTCTAATTTTTTGTATTTAATCTATGTTAGTTAATAAAAATAGTAAGTTTTAAAAACTTACTATAAAGTAGGGTAGATAGAAACTTTTAAAATTGCTTTAAAAGTATCATTTACATTAGTAGTTAAAACATCACTTGATATTTTATGCTCAGATAATTTTCCTTGTAAAGTTTGAAGAATATGCCAGAATCTTTCATTAAAAGGCACTTCAATTTGTTTGATTTGATGTTCAATAATTAATTCGACTATTGTTTCAATACAATGAAAATAAAAGATTTTATTTCTAGCTCTTTGTATTTTATATTCTCTCATTATTTTAAGATTATTTACAAATGCTTCTTTTTCGATTGAAGTTAAAGATGTTCTATTCTCAACATCTATTTCTTCTTGGTCTAAATGTTTTAAATAAGAATCAATTTCTGTTTGCATTGTTTCTTCTATATTTGGGTGAAATTTTAATATCAAACTTAATATTTCATTAGCGTTTAGTCTTTGTTCTTTTAATTCATGGGTATAATTGGTTTTTCTTTTATACTCATGGTCAAAAGCTTCTAAAAGCTCTGCTGCGTATTTTAAATACTTAAACTTATCCTCTTTCCCATCTTTAAAAGAAATACCATGTTCACTAATAACTGGTTTTAAACCTGCATATTCTAGTTTCATTTTCCATCCTTGTAATTTATTATTTTATCACAGAAAAATAAAAGCTGTATAAAATTATATTTTGTTATAATCCACAAATGCAAAAAACTACAACAAATACAAATCAAGAGAACTTAAAAGGCATTATCTTTATGGTTTTAGCTGTCTTACTATTACCTTTTAGTGATGCAATTGCAAAGTGGCTTTCTAGTTCATACACAGCTATACAAATAGCATGGCTTAGATTTTTTGTACAGGCTGTAATCTTATTTCTCCTATCTATTACTTTTAAATATAAACTTGAAGAGTTTAAAAAAAGCTATATTTTAATCAGTATATTTATTAGTAGTTCTATTATATTTTTATTTTGGGGATTAAAATATTTGCCCCTAGCAAATAATATTGCTTTATTTTTTATAGAACCTTTAGTGTTAACACTTCTTAGTGTAATAATATTAAAAGAAAAACTTCAAAAAAATCATATAATAGCTGTTATAATTGGTCTTATAGGTACTTTAGTTATTATTAGACCTAATTGGTCAGCTTATGGTGTTGCTGCAATTTTACCTATTATCTCTGCAGTGTTTTATGCTCTTTATTTACTAAGCCTAAGACAAGTTTCTACAAAATCAAATAATAAAAGCTTGCAGTTTTATATAGGGATTACTTCAACACTTATATTAAGTGTAATAATTACTATTTGTGAAGTTTTTGATATTGATTCATTTGGTTTTAACCAAATTGATTTTACTCATTGGTGGTTGATTTTACTACTTGGAATTGTAACTACAATAGTACAACTTTTAGTTTCAAAAGCATTTTTTTATTCAAAGGCATCTAGTTTAGCCTCTTTTCAATATTTAGAAATAATAAGTGCGACTTTACTTGGATGGTTTATTTTTAAAGACATTCCAGATAACTTAACTATAGTTGGAGCATTAATAGTAATATTTAGTGGACTTTATTTAATACAGCATGAAAGAAAAAAATCATAATTTAATAGACTTCAAAATGAAGTCTATTTATTTTTAGTTTTATTAATCTCTTTATAGTATGAACTATGTAAAATAGCTATTTCATCTTCTTCTTTATATCCATTAATAATACTTGCAATTGCACCTTTTATTGCAAATATCGACATATAAATATGAGTAAAGAAAAGTGCTGTCATAGCAAGACCTAAAATATTGTGAATAATAATACATAATCTTAACATTTCGATTTTTGTTAATCCAAACATACTTAAAACACTTAGATTTAAATCTTGAACATAAAGAGTGGCCCCTGTAAAAATCATTACAATCCCACCTAAAGTACATACCCAAAACCACATTTTTTGACCTGCATTAAATTTTCCTGCAGGGATTGGTCTTTTCTCTTTAGATAAGTATCCACCAAGAATCATAAACCATTTTATATCCTCTTTTGTAAACAACATATTTTTAAGCCACATTAAAAACATAGGTATAACACTAATCATAAATAAAACAGTAGAAATGGCATGAAGTTCTTTACAAGCTTTTACGAACTCTCCTCCACCAAAAGTTGAACCAAACATCATTATAATCCCTGTAGGAATTATAATAAGAAAAGAGATTGCAGCAATTGCATGTATTATTCTGTTAAATAAAGAGAAAACATAATACTTTTTGCCATCATGATTGAACTTTTTTGGCCCAATGATTAAATAATGAATTGTAAATATTAGTGGAACTATTACCAATATAGACAAATAAGCATTTTCAAATAACTTAGTTTGCATAAAAACAAAAATATCTGCAAGGTGACTATTTCCTGTTTGCTCTAAAGAGAGCATATTAGTAATAATCTCTTGATTCTTTTCACTAACTGTACTGTATGCAAATAAAACACTACTTAAACTAAAAATCAAAAAAAGTAACTTTTTCATAATATTGCCTTTTGTTAAGATAGAAAATTATTACAATGAAGAATGACTTTATTATGACATTTGGAAAAAAGTTAATATTTTTTTACTTGATTTTAATATAGAAAAGTAAGTTTTATAGTGTATTGTGAGGATTAAAATAAAAAAGGAAAAATATTTTTCCTTTTTTAAATTAGAATTTAGCGTTTGGAATAGGGTGATTTTCTACAACAAAATCAATATCTTTATCACCTCTACCACTTAAATTAACTAAAATTGTTTCAGAAGAAGGTAATTGTTTAGCTAATTTCATAGCAAAACCAACTGCATGAGCTGATTCAAGTGCTGGAATAATACCTTCTAATTGAGATAGTTTATAAAAAGCATCCACTGCTTCTTTGTCATTACAAAGACCAACTTTTGTTCTACCTGTCTCTTTTAAATAAGCATGCTCAGGACCAACAGATGGATAATCAATACCAGAACCAATTGAATAAACAGGAGCAGGCTCACCATTTTCATCTTTTAGCATAACTGAGTTAAATCCATGCATTACACCTTCACTACCATAAGTTAAAGTAGCTGCATGTTCACCAAGTTTTTCACCTCTACCCATAGGCTCAACACCATGTAATTCAACTTCTTTATCATCAATAAATCCAGCAAAAATACCCATAGCATTTGATCCACCACCTACACAAGCAACTACATTATTAGGTAAATTCTCTTCATGTTCAAAGAATTGCTCCCTTGATTCTATACCAATAATTGATTGGAAATCTCTTACCATCATAGGGAATGGGTGAGGACCAACTACTGAACCAATACAATAAATTGCTGTATCAGCTTGAGATACATATGATTCAAAAGCTGAATCAACAGCTTCTTTTAATGTTTTTAAACCATGTGTTGCAGGAACAACTTTTGCTCCTAAAATTTTCATTCTAACTACATTTGGGTGCTCTTTAGCAATATCAACTTCACCCATATGAATTTCACACTCTAAACCAAAATAAGCAGCAGCAGTCGCAAGTGCCACACCATGTTGTCCAGCACCAGTTTCAGCAATAACTTTTTTAAATCCCATATGCTTAGCTAAAATAACTTCTGCCATACAATGATTTAATTTGTGTGCACCAGAGTGATTTAAATCTTCTCTTTTTAAATAGATTTTTGCACCACCACAATGAGCTGTTAAATTTCTTGCAAATGTAATAGGAGTAGGTCTTCCTTGAAAGTGTTTTCTAACATATTTTAATTCTTCTATAAACTCAGGTGAGTTTTTAATCTCTTCATATGCTTTTGTAATATCAGCAAATGGTTTTTCTAACATTGGAGGAATAAAAGATCCACCAAATTTCCCAAAATAACCATTTTCATCAGGATGTGATTCTAAATAAGATTTACCCATAAGTTGCTTCCTTTTGTCTTTAAATAACCGTAATAAATGGGAAGCATTATATTCTATATGTTTTTAATCTCTTATGAAAGTGGAACTTTAATGGTTACTTTTGCACATTTACTAAAGTTTTTTTCTTGGAATACATAAGAGATATTCTCTATTTTTATTTCTCCGTTTAAACTCTCATTTATAATTTTATGAGTCATATATAATCCAAGTCCTGTACCTTGACTTTTATGTTTAGTAGTAAAATAAGGTTCAAAAACTCTATCAATAATCTCTTCTTTAATTCCACCTGCATTATCTATTACTTCAATAATTGCATCTGATTCTTTTCTATAAGTATTGATTTTGATAAATCTATCATCATAATCTTTATCTTTTAAAGCATCTTTTGAATTATTTATAATATTTAATAAAGCCTGGTTAAGTTCATTTTCAAAAGAGTTTAAATCAATATTTTTATCTAAATCAAGTTCAATATCAATAAAATTATTTGTAAATGAGCTTTTAACAATATTTAAAAGTTTTTCAATACTAGAACTAAGATTGAACATTATTTTAGTTTTGTCAGTTTTTAAATAATTTTGGAAGTCATCAATTGTTTGTGATAAAAATCTTGTAGTTTGTGAAATATTATCAATAGTGTCATTAAATGTTTTATCATCTAATTGATTAAACTCTTTTTGTAACTTCATCCCTGTAGCAGCTGTTGAGATAAAACTTAAAGGCTGTCTCCATTGGTGAGCAATATTACCAATCATTTCACCTAAACTTGCCATCTTCGACTGTTGTATAATTAACTGCTCTTTATCTTTAATTTCACTCATATCAATAATTGAAACAATATCACAATGTTCACCTTTAAAAAGAATAGTTTTTGATTTAAGTAAAATAGGGAATGTTTTATTATTCATTTTTACAGCAGTAAGCTCACAAGTCTTTGATTTTGCTTCATTTATAATATTTGAAAGACCTTTTGTTTTACTAATTTTAAATAAAGAATTAAACTCAATATCTTTTAAATGTTTTTTATTTATATTAAACATTTTTAGGGCTTCTATATTTGAAAACTCTATTTTATTACCCTTAACAATAAATATTCCTTCTATTGTAAGATTAATTAATGCTCTAAAGTTTTCAATAGTATTTTCAAGTTCACTTTGTGTTTGTTTTAAACTATTTTGATAATTTAATAGTTGTCTATTTTTATATAAAATAATTGCAATAATAAAAAGTAAAGGCAAGAAATATTTCCATAATACAGAATAATCAAAAGCTTGTGTATATTCAAGTTTTGACCATTTTTCATAGATTTCTCTTCTTTCATCAGGAGTCATAGTTTTTAGAACTTTATTGATAATTGATTGTAAAACTTCATAATCATCTCTAATCATCATTTGTAAATCAAAGTTAATTCCCGTACTACCTGAAATCTTTATATTACTATAGGCATATTTTTTTATATTGTGAGCTAAAATAGGCATAGATTCAACTAATGCATCTATTTTATTGTTTGATAATAACTCTAAACCATGCTGAACATTTTTAAGAAGTACAAATTGCATATTAGGGTATGCTTCTTTTAAAAGTTTGTGGGCTGTATAATTTTTTCCAACACCAACTCTTTTATTCAATAAATAAGAACCATCAGGAATATAATTACTCTCTTGTAAAGTAGCAATACCTAAAGGGGCTTTAAAATATACATCACTAAAAATAGCATATTTTTGTCTATCACTTGTTTTTGATGTGGTAATGATGATATCATTTCTTTTATTTTTTATATCATCTAAAGCTTGTGAAAAATCACTTTTAAAATTAAGGTTAACTTTTAAATTTGATTTTTTTACAATATATTGCCAAAAATCAAATCCCAAACCATATGCTTTTCCATTCTCTTCAAAACTCATAGGTGCCCAGTTATCAGTATATGCAATATTGACAACTTTATTTTCTATAAACTCTTCTTCTTCCTTTGTAAAATTAATATCCTTTGAGATATTTAACCATTTTTGATTTAAAGAGTCTAATTCATTTTTAGAAACTAGTTTCATTGACTTATTTATAATTGAAACTAATTCTTCTTTATTTTTATTTACACCCATATGTAATTTATTGTTGTAATCTTTTAAAATTACTTCTGAAGTAAACTTTAGACTTAAAGGATACTCTTTATTAATATAGTATGTTGCAATAAATCTATTTTGTATAGTTGCATCAGCTATATTGTTTTTAACCGCATCTAAAACCTCTTTTAAGGTATTAAATTCTATTAATTTTATATTAGGAAAACTCTTTTTTATTTTAGATGATAAAGCCCAACCTTTTACCATTGCAACTTTTTTCCCATCTAAATCATCGATATTAACTATATTTGTTGTGTAAGTATTTGTAACCAGGACAAACTCTTGCTTTAAGTAATCATCTGTAAAAGATAAAAACTCTTCTCTGTCTTGTTTATAAGCAATAACAGGAAGTAGATCAATCTCTTTATTTTTAAACTTACTCATAAGATTAGGCCATGTATCTGTAATAAAAACTGGCTCAATACCTATTTTTGAGAAAAGTAATTTCACATAATCAATCACAAAACCTCTTGGCTTTCCATTTTGATAATAATCATAAGGAACCCATTCTAGTTCATTTGCAACATAGATTTTTTTATTATGACTTAAAAAATCCATCTCATCTTTAGTAAAAAAACTATTATGCTCTTTTTCTTTATATCCAAGCCACTTATTATAAATCAAGTTTCTCTCTTCTAAAGTAATTGCATTTAATGATTTTTCTATAATTGATTTTAAAATAATTGAGCTTTTCTTTGTAGCCATAAACAGTTCATCATGCCTTTGTATTAAAAACTGCTCTTTAATACCTGTAATGTTATGTTTTTTTACTAAATATTCAACTAATGCAATATTGGAAATAAAAGCATCTGCCTTATTTAAAATCACTGCATCTATTGCTTCTAAAACATCTTTTACCTCATATATTTTTATTTTTGGGTAATTAGTTTTTATAAACTCTTCTTGAACATAACCTTTTGGTATGGCTATTTTTTTGCCATTTAAATCTTCTATTTTTAAATAACTTTCATTATTTGCTGAATATAAATAGTCTCTAATCTTTATATAGCTTTTTTCTGTAAAATTTAAAAACTTTGTTCTTGATTTATTTTTTGAAAGTATAGGAAGTAGGTCAATTTTTTCTTTTTTTGTTAACTCTAGGAGTTGACTCCATGTATAACCATAATTATATCTAAACTTTAAACCTGATTTTTTCTCTAATAAGTCTAAATAATCTTTTGCTATTCCTTTATAAACGCCATTCTCAACAAAATCAAAGGGAGGCCAGTCTTCTTCAACTCCAACTTCAACATAATTGCTGTTTTTAATAAAATTTAACTCTTCATTTGAAAAATTTATTTGATTTTCATCTTCATGTGAGTGACCAATTTCATGAGAATAAACTAAAGACAGGGTAAGTAAAAATAAAAAAATGTATTTATACATTAAAGGGCCTTATTATAGTAATAATCATAGATTATACTATAACAAGGTTTATAATAAAATAAGTATTTTATGTCTTAGCTAAACCATTTTTTAACTTTGTCAAACATATTTTCAAAGCTTGACTCGTGAGGTTTACTTTCAACTCCAAAACTTTCTTGAAGTTTTTCTAATAATTCTCTTTGTTCATCTGTTAAAGATTTAGGGTATTCTATTTTAATTTGTACAATTAAATCACCTTGTCCATATCCTTGAACAGACTTAACACCTTCCCCTCTAAATTTAAACTGTTGTTTATCTTTAGCTCCAGCAGGAATTTCAAGTTCTAATTCTCCTCTAAGACCAGGAACTTTAATCTTATCTCCAAGTGCTACTTGTGTGAAGAATATTGGTGCTTCTAAGTAAATATCATCATCATGTCTTACAAAATGAGAGTCCTCTTTTACAGAAACTTGTAAATATAAATCTCCTCTTGTTCCATCAGGAGCAATATTCCCTTTATTAGAAACTCTGATTCTCATTCCATCATTTACACCTTCTGGAATATCAACTTTAAATGAATCTTTTACTTCATCATATCCTGTTCCACCACAAGACTTACACGAAGCACTAACAGCTTGACCTGTTCCTTGACAAGTTGGACATGTTTGAGCAAATGTCATAAAACCTTGTCTTGTATGAACTTGACCTTGTCCAGCACATGTTTTACATGTAGAAAGATTACCATCTTTGGCTCCTGTACCTTTACAAGGTTTACAAGCTGTTTTATAAGTATAATCAATCTCTTTTTTACATCCAAATACTGCTTCATTAAACTCAAGTTTAACTTCAACAGCAATATCAAGATTATAATTATAAGATTTTCTTTGTCTTCTTCTTGAACCACCGCCAAAAGCAGAACCAAACATCTCTTCAAATACAGAACTTAAATCATCAAAACCGCCAGAGAATCCTCCACCTTGTCCATGTCCTTCTAACCCAGCTTTACCGTATCTGTCATAAATTGATCTTTTTTCTTCATCACTTAAAACCTGATAAGCTTCATTTACAGCTTTGAACATCTCTTCAGCTTCGTTGTCATCAGGGTTTTTATCTGGGTGATACTTCATCGCCATTTTTCTGTAAGCTTTTTTAATTTCACTTTTTTGTGCATCTTTACTTACTTCTAATAATTCGTAATAATCTAATTCAGTCAATTAAATATCTCCTAAATAATTTTTTCTATTTGTAAATATGCGCGATTTTATCTAAAATATTATAAAAATAAGATATAATCCGCTTATGAAAAAAGGATTAGAAAAATTTTATGAATTAGTTGAGGCTTTCGAGTCTTTGCCTACTATTGGTAAAAAATCTGCATTAAGATTAGCCTACCATGTAGTAATGAATGATAATTATTGTGGTATAAAAATTGCACATAGTATTGAAAATGCTTTAAAAAATATAACTAAATGTGTAAAGTGTGGCTCAATGAGTGAACATGAAATATGTGAGTTCTGTTTAGATGATTCTAGAGATAATACAAAGCTTTGTATTGTTCAAAGTGCAAAAGATATTTTTATTATAGAAGATTCAAAACAATTTGATGGTAAATATTTTGTTATAGATGAACTTGACCAAGAAGCAATAGATGCTTTAAACAGATTTGTAGTTGAAAATGAAGTTGAGATGATTTTATTTGCTATTACACCATCAATTGCAAATGATGCTTTTATTTTGTTTATCGAGGATAAATTAAAAGATAGAGATATTAAGTTTTCAAAGATAGCTCAAGGAGTTCCAACAGGAGTTAGTTTAGAAAATGTAGATATTTTATCCCTATCAAAAGCTATTCAAAGTAGGGTGGAAGTTTAAAACTTACCTTCCATCCTCTTTGTTCCAAATAGCATAAAGTTCTTCAGCCTCAGCTATTTCTTTAGGACTAGCTTTTCTTCTACAAGACATGTAACCTCTTGAACCATCACATGACTCAAATGGATATACTGTTGCATATACCCAATAAAACCCTCCTGATTTTGTGGCATTTTTTACATACCCTGTCCATATCTCACCTTTTTGCACTGTATCCCATAATGATTTAAATGCTTTTCTTGGCATATCTGGATGTCTTACCATACTATGTGGTTGTCCTAACAACTCATCTATTGAATATTCTGCTATATTACAAAAATCATTATTTGCAAATCTTATTATTCCCTTTGCATCTGTCTCACTTACTAAAAATGCATAATCATCTAGTACTGTTTCTTGTCCTGCTGCCATGATCTATCTCCTCTAAAACTTTTTGCTTTTTGCATCTTCAACTAATAAGTTAGCCATCTGTGATACTTCATTTGAAATAGTTGTTGTTTGATTAGCTTCACTCGCATTCTCTTGTGTAACTCTATCAAGCATTGTTACTGCATCATTGATTTGCTCAATTCCACTCATTTGCTCTTTTGATGAATTACTTACATCTTCAATAATTGAGATAGTCTCACTAATATGTTTATTTAGTGTTTCATATCCTTCACTCATCTGAGCTGAAATCTCTTTTCCTTCATTTGCTTTTTGTGTTGCATCTTCAACTAAATCTTTAATCTCTTTAGCAGCTTCAGCAGATCTAGCTGCTAAGTTTCTAACTTC
>NZ_JBMOVV010000031.1:0-534 GCF_049472135.1 Arcobacter pernae | reverse complement strand
AGAACCTGCGGTTGGATCACCTCCTTTCAGAGAAGAGAGAAGTTATTCGATTAACTTCTCCAAAGCTATCAAAGATAGCAAATAAAAAAGGTATATCAACCTTTCTATATTCGGTTTATAAAGATTACTTTATAAAATAGGTAAAAATGGGCCTATAGCTCAGCTGGCTAGAGCGCTCGACTGATAATCGTGAGGTCCCAGGTTCAAGTCCTGGTAGGCCCACCATTTATACTTATTTGAAGTTAACTTTATAAAGATTTGGTTAAAAATGGGGATATAGCTCAGCTGGGAGAGCGCCTGCCTTGCACGCAGGAGGTCAGCGGTTCGATCCCGCTTATCTCCACCATTTTAAAACTAAATATAAGTTCAAAAAATTTGAATTTATATTTGGTTTTTATAAACCAAAAAGTTATTTAAAAACATAATGTTAAAGTCTTAAAATTTTTCTAGCGAATATAAATTTATTTATATGAAACTAAAAAGAAACAATTTAAACACAACTTTTTTATTAGATTTAGCGATAGATTTAATAAG
>NZ_JBMOVV010000030.1:0-1370 GCF_049472135.1 Arcobacter pernae | reverse complement strand
TTACATCATCTATTTGTGTTACATATACTGAATCACTTGAGTTTACAGTTATTGTCTCTACATCTGTTAGAAGTGTTGAGAATGCTACATCTAAGATTAAGTCTTCTGCTATGATTGTTCCAAACAGGTTATCTTTCTCATTTATTGTTATATCATTTACTACATTTGCGTTTATTGTTTTTATTTCTGTATTTAGGTTTACATTTAATGCATCTATTGTTAACTTATCTACTTTTACTAATGATGTTGTATCTTTATTCTCTATATTTGAGTTTGAAATTACTTTCATATTTGTCGCATTTACTGTACCTATTTGTAAATCATCTTTCTCTTCTAGGTATATATCTGTATTTACCTCTGCATTCAATACTTCTACTTCTGTGTTTAGATAACTTGTTGCAGAACCAACACTATTTGCATTTACTGTTAAGTCTGTTGCTTTTACTTCTCCTAGTAATTTATCTATATTTACTGTGATTGCATCTTTCTCTGTTAAGTATACTGTGTCATTTGCCACTGTAACATTCATCGTATCTACATCTGTATTTAAGTGGTTTCCAATTTCACCTATCTCATTTGCATTTACTGTTAATGTTGTTGCTTTTACTTCTCCTAGTAATTTATCTATATTTACTGTGATTGCATCTTTCTCTGTTAAGTATACTGTGTCATTTGCCACTGTAACATTCATCGTATCTACATCTGTATTTAAGTGGTTTCCAATTTCACCTATCTCATTTGCATTTACTGTTAATGTTGTTGCTTTTACTTCTCCTAGTAATTTATCTATATTTACTGTGATTGCATCTTTCTCTGTTAAGTATACTGTGTCATTTGCAACTGTAACATTCATCGTATCTACATCTGTATTTAAGTGGTTTCCAATTTCACCTATCTCATTTGCATTTACTGTTAATTCTGTTGCTTTTACTTCTCCTAGTAATTTATCTATATTTACTGTGATTGCATCTTTCTCTGTTAAGTATACTGTGTCATTTGCAACTGTAACATTCATCGTATCTACATCTGTATTTAAGTGATTTCCTATTTCACCTATCTCATTTGCATTTACTGTTAATGTTGTTGCTTTTACTTCACCTAATAATTTATCAATATTTACTGTGATTGCATCTTTCTCTGTTAAGTATACTGTGTCATTTGCAACTGTAACATTCATCGTATCTACATCTGTATTTAAGTGGTTTCCAATTTCACCTATCTCATTTGCATTTACTGTTAATGTTGTTGCTTTTACTTCTCCTAGTAATTTATCTATATTTACTGTGATTGCATCTTTCTCTGTTAAGTATACTGTGTCATTTGCAACTGTAACATTCATCGTATCTACATCTGTATTTAAGTGATTTCCT